>JAUCGN010000131.1 GCA_030378125.1 Thiotrichales bacterium HSG1
TTAAAACGGTTATAATTTCCATTGATGGTTGTTTTTCAATTGTTTTATTTGGAAATTCAATTTTAACACAACCATCTTTTTAACTATTTACATATTTTTTATCTGGGTTTGTGGCGAAGGTATTAAACAAGATAAGTAATAAGATAACAAGATATTTAAATAAGCAAGAAAAAATAATGGAAAAACTGAAAGAAAGATTATCAACTTAATGGTTAAAAATTCAAAATAATCTATTTCCATGGTTAGCGGAAGAAATAGGAGATTTAACGAATTTGCCTTATTACAACATACTCCGCTCCCACCATAAAATCACCCCAGAAAAGCTATTTAATGGAATCCTGCAAGCTAAAATGGGGAAAGTGATAAAACTCTATGATACTGAACATGTTTTAATTTTTTCTTAATAGTCGTCATACAGTACCATAAAAAATTCAATCACCCAAATTTGAAAATGGAAGCATTCTATGTCTTTGATTAACTTTGAAACCACTTTCATTTTTAGTGCTACAACTTTGCATACTAGCTTCCACAAAACCGCCGGGCAATATAACTAAAAAACCAGCCACATCTATATCAAGCGAATCAATATTTATCTGTCCGTCCATTCCTAATCTGGAAGAAGCACTGATCAAACTATTTGGTGAAGTTATGAATTGATCAGATTTTATATCAATATTGCCTCCTCGACCGGCATCTGCTTGAGCTTTAATTTTGCCACCATCCATAACCACAAAAATAGGATTATCTATAGTTATATCACCACCTTTTCCAGCACCAGTACCAACACTGGTAGTTATTTGACCATTCCGTAAAAATAGTAAACCTGAAGTTATTACAGCTATATTACCACCCGCAGCATAGGTAGAAGAAGTTGTGATATTACCATCATCTATCAAGTTAATTGTGTTAGCTTTAATATCTAATGTACCTGCATCACCAGTTCCTAGACTATTAGCTGAAATAGTTCCACCATCAACAACAGTTAATTTATCAGTTTCAATTTCTATATTGCCACCCGGAGCAGAAACTAGAGTATTGGTTAATAAACCACTTGCTGTAAAAGCACTTTTTCCAGACACCACAATTTCATTTTTTGCAGTAATTTTAAGTGTACCTGCTGGGCCAAAACCGGGAAATATTTTGCCACCAATAATCCCACCACTACTATTGGTAATAACTCCTCCGTTAGTCAAGTATAAATTATCTACATCAATAGTTAAATTACCAGCATCACCAAGACCAGTGGTTGCTGTGGCTATAGAGGCATTGTTATCTACAACTAATTGCCCAGCAGATAAATTCACATTGCCAGCATTACCAGTCCCAAAAGTTATCAAAACAATAGCACTTTGCAGATTTTCAAATACATCAGTTGTGGTAAAAGATAGACCGGGACGAAAACCAGTAATATAAATTTTATTTTTTACATTTAAGGTTACACTACCACCTTGTCCAGAAGATTGACTCATAACTGTTGCAGCAATAGTTCCACCATTAATCATATCGAACGAATTTGCATTAATTAATATTTCACCTGAATTACCACTTGTATGACTATTTGACGCAATTCCTGAGCCGTCCAAAATCAATTTTCCAGTATTAATTATAGTACGTCCTCCATCGCCTTTATCTAATGATGCAGAACCAATAGTACTAATAAAATCAGCTTGCTCTAAAGTTAAAAAAATACGTTTATCAACAATTGATAGCGATTCTGTTGCAGTAACATTTATATCTCCACCTTTACCAGTACTATAACTATCACTAGCAATTATTCCACCTTCAGTTATATCGACCTTAACCGCCTTAATATCGATATTGCCACCATTACCTTCACCTTTGGTACTATTATCAATTGTACCCTGATCGATTTTTAAATTTGGTGCAGAAATAACAATATTACTGGCATCACCTTTTCCAAAAGCATTACTTATTATGCCAAAGGATTTACCTTGAATTTGAATTGAATCACTGATTTTAATGTCAATATATTTACCATTAGTATCACCTAAATTGTTGGCATAAATTGATGAATTGTCCATCCAAAACTTGCCACCACGAATGCTAATACCACCAGACGGTGAACCACTAGTTTCAATTTGGGAATCTGTCATTTCAATAGTTCCAAGTTGGGCAAAATTTGATGCATCAGGAATCCGCACATCTAACTTATTATTTGTTGAAGTAACCTCGCCTTTTGAAGCTACACTAACCAAGTTAATTCTCCCACTTGATGCTAACAATTGTGTGTCATTCAAAGTTATGTTTCCCCCGATCAAAGAGAGGTCAGATTTGGATGCTACTGATAAATCACTACCTTGTATTTCAATATCATTAGGTGTATTCAAAAAACCAAAAGCCATCGGTGGGGCAACGGTTAAAATACTTTGTTTTGGATGACTAGCATCAAACCGTCCGGTTATACCTAAACGTAAGTAATCTGCGGTGCTGGCATGAAAACCACCTTGTACATCTAAACGGGCATTTTCACCAAACACAATCCCAGCTGGATTTAACAAAAATAATTCCGCATTTGGAATAGTGGAACGTATAGTACCGTCAATATTGGAGAGATTACCTCCGGTCACTCTATTAAAAATAATATTCACATTATCTGGCCCAGAAAAGGTAGCACTTTCCAAGCTATTCAAATTAAAATCTTGAAAGCTGTGAAATAGATTGCCACCATGTTGTTGACCAAGATCAGGAGTGATCTGAAAATCAGGACCGGGTAATTCCATTTGTTTACTAAGAGTGCCATCGGTAATTATTTCGGCGTTTACTGAACAACTTATCAATGTTAAGATAATCATCTTACGCAAAGATACCGAGTTACAAAGTTTAAGGAGTAATTTGTTTCGCATCATTTTGTCCAAATATTTGTGGATTAAAAGTGATTGCCCAAAACATGAACCGTAAGTCCATCATAAGAATGAACTCTACGCGGCAGATTCAATGCCAGTTTTTTGTTTGAACCAAGCAAACAATATTGATTGGAGTATTCATGATTAGATGTTTTGATTTCTTGTTTCTTATAACCTATCAATCTTTTTGTCGCTTCTTTTATAAGAACTTTTTTTACTACCCACTATGTTTTTTATCTTTGAATTTTTCTATTAGTTATAGGTAGATTACATTATACTCGACTATCAAGTTTTTGACTATATTTAGCTTTGCGAAAATCAATTTTTGAGCATTCGGATATGTAAATAATTAACTTTTAATAAAATTAGTTTTTAGGTAATAAAGCGATAATCATTTAAAAATAAATATCTTATAGAAAAATTGATAGTTGAGTTATACTTAATTTGTTAAATTTGGGTAAAATGTTTTTTTTTGATATTTCTTAATAAAACGAAAAACGCCTAAATACAAAATGTGTATTCAGGCGTTATCGTTTAACTAAAAATTTAAAGTAATCAACTTCCAGTATTTTAAATATATGGAAGGCTTAATTACTACCTATTCTAGGAATACCATAAATTCTTACTCAGGTACTGATGGGCATACAGCAAGTCCTTCAATATCGGTGTAAGGAGTGCCATCTAAACCAGTATCAAGTATAATTTCACAAGTACCTGGAACAACAATTTGTACCATTTGTGTTCCACTATTATGATAGCCTACTAATAGAGTGTCATCTTGCAATATTTCTATGGCTTCAATTTCTGGACCTGTTAAATTGCAAACTGGTGTATCACTAATACCACCTTCTTTGGTATAAGACCTAACTGTTTGTGTAACAGCACTATCAATTCCGGCATCTGGATCATTTCCATCATGGTTACTATCTATGAAATACAAAGTAGAACCATCATTAGACCAAGATAAATCTTCTACTTCGCCTTCATAACCAACAGGAGGAGGAACAGCTTCGCCAGTATCAGAATTAATGGTTAACAATCCTACATCTTGAGCCCATCCATTTAATACACCAGTTACAGGATTAAAGGAAATACCATCAATTTCTAAGTTATTAACCTCTGGCCGTTTTTCTAAAGCACCAGTTAACATATCGACCTTATAGATTGCTCCAGGCTTGTCCGTATCATCACCGGCACTAGCATACATTTCACCAGCAGGAGAAATATCTAAGCCTTCAATATCAGCACCTTCGTGAGTAGCAAGTTCAGTAAATCCAGTTTCATCACTATATTTGAAGATCACCGAATCATTCAAACCACGATCATGCACACCATAAATGCCTGTACAAGAAGGTGGTTCGACAATAACACCACAATCAGGCCCAATAACATCGCCAGTTCTTTCATTTCCACGTTTACCGGCTTTAGCCTGTGCCTGAATAGTTGTTTCTGGGTAATCGGCATTTAGGGTAAACGAAAACTTACCGCTTGAGAATTCTTCACTAACATCCCATTTCATGCCTTCAAAAGCAGTACTACCATCTTCAACATCACCGTCTGGAGCAGTGCTAACAACAGCATTAGCATCCATACAGGTCTTTATTCCTACATTCCAATGGCTAAGGCTTTTACCACTCACCTCTGTTACAGAATAGGTCCAAGTATTACCTACATGACTATCCAAAAAGATGTCATATTTAGAACCATCTTCTAAGGTAATGATACCTGCTTGTGCTGATATACTAATACCCACAAAGGTTGCTGCAGATATTCCAGTCACAATCAAACGTATCAATTTCGTCAATTTTGAATATTTACACATAATCGCTAACTCCTACATTTAGTATTATAAAAAGTAACCATCTCTATCAAAATATATAAAGCCGAACAGGGCATTAAGCTATATATATATCCCAAAATTCTTATATTATGATTATGTTACAGGTATGAACAAACAATCAGCAAGCTAAATACATGCCATATGTTATATTATTGTTTTTACTAAATATTGTTTTAAATTATGTCGCAAACTATAATCGCAAAATGCTAAAAATTTATAATATATATCAGAATTTTAGTAGCTATAACTAACATAAAATACTGAATATAAACTATTTAATAAGTTTTAAGTACTATAATTGCAAATTGCAACATGATTTGCGACAAGTAAGATAATCAAAAAAATTAACTACATCCTTTTGGTCTAGGTAATCCACCTATTTTATTAGCAGATTTTACCAAACCATAAGGGAACAAAGAATATATATACTTACTACTACTTCTGTCGGCCCCAAATTTTTCCTTCATTAATTTAGAAAATTTTCTAGGTTCAGCGACTACATTGTTAGTCAAAAAATATTCTCTGGCAGTATTCACGATGTCCCAGTGTT
>JAUCGN010000132.1 GCA_030378125.1 Thiotrichales bacterium HSG1
TTATCTTAGCTCGTAAATTTGGCTGACTGAATACATAAGTGATGATAACCAATAATACCACTATTCCACCAATAATTAAGTCAAAATTATTATTTAAAAACATACCAGTTCCCAATACCATTTGAGCTAACATTGGTATATCATCACCACGTCCCTTTAGCATTCCGGCGAATCTTGGCACTACAACGGTAAAAATCATCAGTACTACACCAATTCCAGACACAATCAATATAACTGGATAAATCATTGCGTTACGTATTTCATTGGCAACTTGAGCATCATACTCCATTTGATTTACACCATCTCGCAATGCTATGGCAATTTTACCAGTTAATTCACCTGCTTCTACTAATTGAGTTACATACCAAGGCAATTCCAACGGACAAGCCTGCAAAGCTGTCGAAAATGCTTTTCCCTGTCGTAATTCGGAAGCAATATCGGCAAAAGTTTGAGTGATAAAAGGATGATGAGAAGAACTAGCTAAAGATTCCACCGCTTCTATCAAAGCCACATTGGATTCTAACAAAGTGGCAAGTTCATGCAGTACGACCAGTACATCACGCTGTTTAGGTTTATTTTTATTCCGAACCTTAGTATTACTGGTGGTAGCAATATTGATTGGTGTTAGATCACGCTGTTTTAATTGTCGAGCAACTTCACGTTCTGTATCAGCAGTTAAAATTCCACTAACTTCTTGTTTTTGAACGTCTATTGCATGATATTTATACTGCATGGGTTAATAAAATAGTTTGAATAATTGGCCAAAGTTTAGCATAATAGCCTAAGTTTTTAAACTAGGTTTACCGAAAATATGACTATTATCAAAGCTGAAGATTTTGTGAGGAGTATTGCCGATGCTTTTCAATTTATTTCTTATTACCATCCGATTGATTATGTAAAAGCGTTAGAAATAGCTTATGAACAAGAGAAATCTGCAATTGCTAAAGATGCTATAAAGCAAATTTTAGTTAATTCTAAAATGTGTGCAGAACAGCATCGTCCTATCTGTCAAGATACTGGAATTGCAGTGGTATTTTTAAAAATAGGTATGGATGTTAAATGGCAATTTGCAGATCAAAAGTCAGCTTGGATGAGCGTTACAGACATGGTAAATGAAGGGGTTCGACAGGCTTATACTAACCAAGACAACCTGTTAAGAGCTTCTATTTTAACCGATCCAATAGGAAATCGTGAAAATACTAAAGATAACACTCCAGCTGTGGTACATATGGAAGTTGTTTCGGGTGATAAAGTAGAGGTTAAGATTGCTGCTAAAGGTGGTGGTTCAGAGAATAAATCTAAGTTAGTCATGCTCAATCCAAATGACAGCATAGTAGATTGGGTGCTTGATACAATTCCCAAATTAGGAGCTGGTTGGTGTCCACCCGGAATACTTGGTTTGGGCATTGGTGGTACTGCTGAAAAAGCCATGTTATTAGCTAAAGAAGCACTGATGGCACCGATAGATATACATAAGTTACAAAAAAGTGGTGCAAATAGTAGTATTGAACGGTTACGGTTGGAATTATATAGTAAAGTAAATTCATTAGGTATAGGAGCTCAAGGTTTAGGTGGTTTGACTACCGTGCTGGATGTTAAAATTTTAGACTATCCAACCCACGCTGCTTCACTACCAGTAGCAATGATCCCCAATTGTGCCGCTACTCGACATACTCATTTTACTTTGGATGGAAGTGGAGTTGCTAACTTGGTTCCACCCACTTTGGAAGATTGGCCTAAAATAACTTGGCAAGCAAATGCCAATACCCGGCGAGTTAATATTGACAATATTACTAAAACTGACATTTTACAGTGGCAAGCTGGAGAGAGTTTATTGCTTTCTGGCAAATTATTAACTGGTCGTGATGCCGCTCATAATAAGATTGCTCAATTAATAGCTAAAGGTCAACCATTACCTGAAGGTTTGGATTTTAATGGACGTTTTATCTATTACGTTGGGCCAGTGGATGCCATAAATGACGAAGCAGTTGGACCAGCTGGTCCCACAACTGCAACTCGTATGGATAAATTTACTGATATGATGTTAGAAAAAGTTGGTATTATCGGCATGATTGGTAAAGCTGAACGAGGTCCACAAACAATTGAATCAATAAGAAAACATAAGGTTATTTATTTGATTGCTGTCGGTGGAGCTGCTTATCTGGTATCTAAAGCAATCCGTTCATCACGAATATTAGCTTTTCCAGAATTAGGAATGGAAGCTATATATGAATTTGAGGTTAAAGATATGCCAGTGATGGTAGCTGTGGATACTGCTGGTGAATCAATCCATCGAAAGGGACCACTGGAATGGAAAAAGTGGTAAGTTTTGGGTAATCATAATCCACTACCGTGCATATTGGCAACACCTTCTCGTTGCCCACCAAATTATTATCAAACTAACATTTAACCAATTTTTAGGGTAGTCCTAAGCTAAATAGTGGTAAACCTAGTAATTTTTTTGAGGTCATCACTACATTATTTAGGACTACCAAATTTTGGACTCTAACGCTATTATATCGTTAATTAAACCTTCCAGAGTTTTGAATATATGGAAGGTTTCGTTTAATAGAAATTAACTTATAACTTAGCAAATGGAGAGCCTTCTTTATGCCGCAAAACTGGATGTCTATGGTGGCGGCGTTCAGAATGATGTACTAACCCAGTACCTGCTGGAATCAAGCGACCAACAATAACATTCTCTTTCAAACCACGTAATTCATCACATCGACCATTAACTGAAGCATCGGTTAATACCCTTGTGGTTTCTTGGAAAGAAGCGGCTGATATAAATGAATCTGTGGCAAGCGATGCCTTAGTTATACCTAACAATTGCGGTTCCCAAGTTGCTGGTTTTAAATTGGAATTAATGGCCACTTCGTTTTCTTCCAACAATTTAGCTCGTTCAACCAATTCACCGGGTAACAAATGAGTCTCACCGTGATCTAATACTTTAACTTTCCGCAACATTTGCCGCACTATCACTTCAATATGTTTATCATTGATTTTAACTCCTTGTAAACGATAAACTTCTTGCACTTCATTTACAATGTAATCAGCTAACGCACTAACTCCTAACAAGCGTAATATATCATGTGAACTAGGAACTCCATCAACGATTTCCTCACCTTTTTCAACATGTTGACCTTCATAAACGTTGATATGTCGCCATTTAGAAATCGGTATTTCTTCAACATTACCATCTGGGGCAGTAATCAAAATTTTCTGTTTAGTTCTGGTATCTTTACCAAATTTGATGATTCCAGTTTGCTCCGCCAATATGGAAGGCTCTTTTGGAATCCGTGCTTCAAATAAATCAGCAACTCGGGGCAAACCACCAGTAATATCCCTAGTTTTAGTTGATTCCTGCTGTAAACGAGCTATTACATCACCCACTTTGATTGATGCACTATCTTCCACGTTAATCACGGCTCGCGGTGGAAGAGTGTAAACTGCTGGCATTTCAGTACCAACAATATTCAGTGCTTCGCCTTGTTCGTCAAGCAGTTTAACCGTTGGTCGCATATCTTTGGCATGAGAAGGGCGTAATTTAGGTTCCATAACCACAATACTACTTAAACCAGTCATTTCATCTACTTCACGACTGACAGTTATCCCCTCAATCACATCTGTAAATTGAGTTTGACCGGCTACCTCGCTAATGATTGGAAAGGTGTGCGGGTCCCAACTAGCCACCATCTGTCCAACTGCAATCTGCTCTCCTTCTTTAACATTTAATACTGCTCCATAAGGAACTTTATAACGTTCTCTTTCCAGACCAAATTCATCCAAGATGCTCACTTCACCAGAACGAGAAACAGTAATATAACGAATAGTACCATCGTCAGCTTGTTGCGGCAGTAGTTTAAGATTGTCGAACTTAGTAGTTCCTTTAGATTTAACTTCAACTTGACTAACTGCTGCGGCTCTGGATGCAGCTCCACCAATATGGAAAGTACGCATTGTTAACTGAGTACCCGGCTCCCCGATAGACTGGGCGGCAACAACTCCAACTGCTTCTCCAAGATTTACTATTTGTCCACGTCCTAAATCACGTCCATAACATCTAGCACAAATACCATATTTAGATTCACAAGTTATTGGAGAGCGAACATTAATCCGGTCTATACCCTCTTGTTCTATACGTTCTACCCACTCTTCATCCAATAAAGTTCCAGCTTTTACTATAGGAGCTTTGATGCCACGCTTAAATACATCATCTGCCACTACACGTCCTAAAACTCTATCACACAAAGGTTCAACAACGTCTCCACCTTCAATTAGAGGAGTCATTTCTAGGCCATGCTTAGTTTGACAATCATGCTCTAAAATCACCATATCTTGAGCAACGTCAACTAAACGCCTAGTCAAATAACCTGAGTTGGCAGTTTTCAAAGCTGTATCAGCAAGTCCTTTCCTAGCTCCATGCGTAGAAATAAAATACTGTAATACATTTAAACCTTCTCGGAAATTCGCCGTTATTGGAGTTTCAATGATCGAGCCATCTGGTTTCGCCATTAAACCACGCATAGCAGCTAACTGACGAATCTGGGCTTGCGAACCACGAGCTCCTGAGTCAGCCATCATATAAATTGAGTTAAAAGAGGCTTGAGCGACTTCTTCATTGTTAGCGTTCAAGACAGTGTCATGTCCCAATTGATCCATCATGGCTTTGGTTAATTTGTCATTGGTATGTGACCAAATATCAATAACTTTGTTATAACGTTCTCCATGAGTGATCAGTCCAGAAGCATACTGCTCTTCTATTTCTATAACCTCATCTTTGGCATCTTTGATAATCTTAGGTTTACTGTCTGGAACTACCATATCTTCGACACCAATCGAAATTCCGGCTTTGGTAGCGTAGGAAAAACCCATCTTCATTAATTTATCAGCAAAAATCACTGTTTTTTTCAATTCCAAACGTCTATAACAAACATTGATCAATTTGGAAATGGCTTTTTTGGTTAAGTTACAGTTAAGTAACTCGAATGGTAGACCAGCCGGCAAAATTTCATAGACTAAAGCTCTACCAACAACAGTTTCCACCCTTTTAACAGAGGTAACGGCTTCAATATCATTAGAGTCTAAAATATCAGTTTTAGAAATGATAGTTTCCTTCAAACGTACTGTGACTTTAGCATTTAATTCCACTACTTGATTTTGATAAGCTC
>JAUCGN010000133.1 GCA_030378125.1 Thiotrichales bacterium HSG1
ATTAGTTTGATTGATAATTTTATCTGGAGTAAAGCGGTCAAAATCATTAAAAATAGTTGTTTTCATCAAATGCGTATGCAGTTTAGCTACCCCATTAACCTTATGACTACCAACGATAGCAAGATGACTCATACGAATATGTTTATTCCCATCTTCACCAATGATAGACATACGCCGCAGTATATCCATATCTCCCGGATATTTATAGCTAACTTCTTTTAGAAAATGTTGATTTATATCGTAAATAATTAACAAATGTCGAGGCAACAAATTTTCAAATAAACTAACCGGCCAAGTTTCTAATGCTTCTGGCAACAGGGTATGATTGGTGTAAGCAAAAACTTGTACCGTTATATCCCAAGCCTTTTGCCACATTAGATTGAACCGATCCAACAAGATTCGCATCAATTCAGGCACTGCCAATGCTGGGTGTGTATCATTCATTTGAATAGCAACTTTAGCGGCTAAACCATTAATATCACTATATTCTGATAAATAACGCCGTATGATATCTTGAATGGAAGCGGACACAAAGAAATACTCTTGCCGCAAGCGTAATTCCCGACCTATATCAGTAGAATCATTGGGATATAAAACTTTGGACAGGTTCTCAGAATAGTTTTTTTCTTCCACTGCTTTGAGATAATTACCATCATTAAAATGTTGCAAGTCAAAATCCCGAGAAGACTTAGCTGACCACAATCGCATGTTATTGACTGTAGGAGTGTTATATCCAGCAATCGGCGTATCATAAGCCATAGCCATCACATCATCAGCATCTTTCCAATTGTAATGTTTTCTACCAGATTCATCTTCATATTCAACTACATTTCCTCCAAAATGGATTTGATACAAGACTTCTGAACGAGCAAATTCCCAAGGATTGCAGTAACGTAACCAATTATCCGGTTGTTCATGTTGAAAGCCATCATGTAAACGTTGATAAAACATACCGTATTCGTAGCGAATGCCATAACCGTAGCCGGGTAAACTCAAAGTTGCCATTGAATCTAAAAAACAAGCAGCCAATCTACCCAAACCACCGTTACCTAATGCTGGGTCTGGCTCTAGTTCAAAAATATTGCTAGGAGATACACCCAATTCCTCAAGAGCAGCACAACATTGTTCATAAATTTCTAAATTTAACATACTTTTAACTAAAGTACGTCCCATTAAAAATTCCAAAGATAGATAATAAACCCGTTTAGTATTCTGTTGATGATAGCTATCCACAGTTGCCATCCAACGTTTGGTTAACTGTTCTCTTAATACATAAGACAAGGCTTGAAACCAATCACGTTCAGTTGCAGTTTTAGGATTTTTAGCAATCAGGTTACACAGGTTATTTAGAATTTTTTGTTTTATTTCTATACTTGTCATTGTATATACCATTGTTTATACTGATAAATTATTAACTTATTAAAAGTCTTTGTCAATACCTTCGCCAATCTCAAAATTTGTTGTTTCGAAAATGAGGTACAATTTCCATAAACCCAAGTAATATTAGGATTTTCGGGAAATCTGCTTCGCTCCATTCCCGAAACAACTATCTATTTGGCGAAGGTATTATTTATACAAGGTTTTTTGTTTGGATAATATTAACTAGTACATCGTTCATAAAGTAATGATAACAACTTTTACATTTGAAGTGGCTTCCCTGCATGTATCCATTTAAATGGCTTAACTATTGTATCATTAAACAAAAAGACATTTTTGATAACGAACATCGTCAATTTGTTTAAATAGGAAAGTTATTTTATACTGTACACGGGCATAACTTGAACTTTTTTAAACTAATTTTATATAGATGTCGGGTTACGTTATTTCACTTTGCTCAATAATCTAACCCGACCTACCGAAAATTAAATTTATTACCGTGTCAAGTATAGTTTCTACTCCATAGTGCTGGACTTAGACAGGTTAAAACGGTTATAATTTCCATTGATGGTTGTTTTTTAATTGGTTATTTGGACATTCAATTTTAACACAATCATCTTTTTAACTGTTTACACATTTCTTGTCTAGATTTTTGGCGAAGATGTTATTATAACCAAAGTTTTTTAACTGTCCAAACCATTTTCGTTAACTTTATATATTATAAACATGAAAAAATACTTAACAATAATTTGCCTCTTTATTACAACTTACGCAAATGCTGAAATTATTTCTCCCATCAATATTTCTAACTATGAATCCAATGAAATCAAATCAACTCGTACTAACTTATTAATTTCTAGTGTAGCACTTGGTACAGCATTGTATGGAGCCACTGCATGGTGGGATGATAGTTCGACGACATTTAAGGTCAGACATGAAGGTTGGTTTGATGCAGACACTCCAAATGGTGGGGCCGATAAGTTAGGACATGGTTATTCTTTCTATGTTAGCACTAGATTGTTGAAAAAAGGCTTTGAGTGGGCTGGACATGGTAGTAAGCAAGCGGCTAAGTTAGCTGGTTTAACTTCTGCTACTTTATCTGTAGGAGTAGAAATCATGGACGGTCTCACCGACAAATATGGTTTTAGCACTGAAGATGTTATTATGAATCTATCCGGTATTGGTATGGGAGTATTTTTAGAAAGCTATCCACAATGGGATGAACTATTTGATTTTAGGTTGAAATATTGGCCTTCTGATGATGCGAGAGACTTACAAGAATATGACCCACTAGCTGACTATTCAGGTCAAACTTACCTATTTATAGTAAAGGCGAGTGGCATACCTTTTCTACGTCAAAATATGTTTTCTCGCTATTTAGAATTGGCAGTTGGTTATGGGACTAGAGGTTATCAACCAACTGATGGTACCGGAGAACAAGAAACGTCACGTCGTTTATACTATGGTATTTCAATAAATTTATCTTTACTATTGGGTGATACGATACTTAAAAATAATGCTTACAAAAATATAACAGACAATATGTTAGAATACCTGCAAATGCCCGGAACTAGTTTGTTATTAGATCATAAACTTTAAAATTATTTTGGCTCAGGAATCCACTTCTTTTTTAGTCGAGAATGGAAACTATTATTTAATCCATCAGATTCGCGTAATTCTAATAGGGCTAAATTAATTTTCTCCAAATATTTATTGTTATTAGGTAACACAATTCCGTAATTTTGATAGTTGAATACTGCTGGTAACACTATGACTTTTTCTTCAGTTTGGTTAATTTTTTCGGTTAAATATAATAAACGTGGACCATCATGTACTAAAGCTTCGACTTCTTTGTTTAGTAACATTTTAATGCCTTGATTTAAGGTGTCTACCTGAATAACAATGGCTCCAATATTTTTTAAATAATCTTTTGGGGCATCAGTAGCCACCGCTGCCACTCTTTTGCCGGGCAAATCTTTCTCATTTTTAATAGTTCCACCAACCGCTTGAATTGTCAAAGCTGCTGCAATAATACCAGTTAATACACTCATGGCGACTAGACCAGTAAAATGCCAACATAAGTCAATAAATCTAGCTAATCCACCTCTATTTCTTGGTGCATCCCAAGTGATCAACATGGTTACAGACCACCAAAAAGCTGAATGTATACCCAACCAATAAGTTTGAGGAAATAATTTGGTTCCTTGGTCATTAGTATCAGCCCACCATCTAAGATTAATCGCCATCAATAGAGCCAAGCAAAAAACTATAAAATTTGCCAAAGTAATAAATTTACCTACTTCTTCTCGCAAGACCTTAAAGGGAGAAGTAATACCCATGTCGGATCGCAACATAATTTGCAACCCTAGTTCAAACATGGAAGTAGAAAAGTTAATTATCTCCTCTCGATCACTGCGTATGGTAACTGCTGAAATACCAACCTCAGCTCTATTCTCCTGTACAGTTTTTAGAAGTTCAGAAACATCTTTAGAGTAAACCCATTCAGTTTGGACTTTTAACTTTTCAGCAATTCCATTCCAAAAATCAATACTAAAACCAACTGGATTCCTCTCTTCTATTGGCAAATTTTTATCGTACATAACCCAAGGCTCACTGAGTTTTATTGCGACTCGAAAAGTTTCTGGTTCAGTCTCTTGAGCGTTAGTTATGGAAGGTAATAGTAGAATTAAAATTAATATTGGCATGTTAATTAAAATCTGTTAAACAAAACCTTCCAATAGTATTCAAAATTCTGGAAGGTTTAATTTATGGTATTATTAAATCCTTATTCCTAAATATATTTTACTTTCAAAACTTCATATTCCCTATTACCACCAGGAGCCTGAACATTAGCTATATCACCTTCCTGCTTACCTATTAAAGCCCTAGCAATAGGAGAACTTATTGAAATTCTATTAGCCTTAATATCAGCCTCATCATCTCCAACAATCTGATAAGCTATTTCTTGCTCGGTTTCAATATTCATTAACTCTACTGTAGCACCAAATACAATTTTATCATCAGCATTAATCTTTTTTATATCAATAATTTCTGCGGTAGCTAACTTACTTTCTAACTCAGCAATACGTCCTTCAGTAAAACTTTGTTGTTCACGAGCAGCATGATACTCAGCATTTTCCTTTAAATCACCAAGCTCACGAGCATCAGCGATAGCCTGAATAATTTTTACTCGTTCCACACTTTTTAAGTTACGCAACTCATCACGCAACTTTTGAGCACCCTGAGCTGTTATAGGAGTCTTTTTCATTTATTACCTTCTTGGTGTAAATCTTGTAAACGATTAATTTCGGTAGTATCCAAAGTTTTTAATGCCAACATTGTAGCCCTTGCACCAGCAATAGTAGTCGTATAACTAACTTGATGTTGTAATGCGGTACGGCGAATGGTAAAGGAATCAGCTATAGTTTGCTTGCCTTCCGTAGTGTTGACAATAAAACTAATTTCATCATTTTTTATCCGATCCACAATGTGGGGACGGCCTTCAGTCACTTTGTTAACTATAGTGCAATCAATTCCAGCTTGATGTAAAGCTTGAGCCGTACCTCTAGTTGCAATTAATTCAAATCCTAACAAACTCAATTCTCTAGCAATATTTATTGTCACTTGCTTATCCACATCTCGTACACTTAGGAAAGCTATTCCAGAAGTTGGTAAATTGCTTCCTACAGCTAGTTGGGATTTAGCAAATGCTTCTCCAAAACTACGCCCAACTCCCATTACTTCTCCAGTTGATTTCATTTCT
>JAUCGN010000134.1 GCA_030378125.1 Thiotrichales bacterium HSG1
AAGTTGGGCGTACTGGTGCAATAACTCCAGTGGCTAAATTGGCTCCAGTGAATGTTGGTGGAGTGACAGTGAGCCATGCTACTTTGCATAATCAAGATGAAATTAATAGAAAAGATGTTCGGGTTCAAGATACAGTAGTGGTGCGTAGAGCCGGAGACGTAATTCCAGAGATAGTTAAAGTATTAGTTGAGAAACGTTCTTCTACTAGTCAACCATTTGTTTTACCAGATAAATGTCCAGTATGTGGCTCTGATGTGGAACGGATTGCTAAAGAAGCTGTTGTTCGTTGTACTGGAGGATTACACTGTCCAGCCCAATGTCAACGAGCTTTGCAACATTTTGTTTCTCGGCAGGCAATGGATATTGATGGATTGGGTAAAAAATTAGTGGTACAAGTTGTGGAAAATGGTTTGGTGAATAATCCGGCTGATATTTATGATTTAACTCATGAACAATGGTCTGGTTTGGAACGAATGGGAGACAAATCGGCAGATAATGTTATGCTGTCCATTGAGAAGAGTAAAACTACAACTTTTGCTCAGTTTTTATATGCTCTTGGAATTCGTGAAGTTGGGGAATCAACTGCTAAAATTTTGGCTAAACAATTTAACTTGCCTGAATTAAAAACAGCTAGTGAACATGAATTACAACAGATAACGGATATAGGCCCAGTTGCAGCCAAATATATTGTACATTTTTTTCATCAAGCTGATAATATTAAAATTATTGAAAGATTGCAAAAATCTGGTGTCCATTGGCCTGATTCGACTGCTAAATCCACTACTAATAAACAAACTTTGGAAGGTAAAACTTTTGTTTTGACAGGAACTTTGTCTCAAATGACCCGTAATGAAGCTAAAGCCAAATTCCAGCAATTGGGAGCAAAAATTACCAGTACTGTCTCTAAAAAAACTGATTATGTGGTTGCCGGAGAAAAAGCTGGTAGTAAATTAAAAAAAGCTGAAGATTTAGAAGTAAAAATACTTAAAGAAAAGGAACTTATTGAATTATTGGATGCTATTTAGTATATGCTGACACCTTATGACATATAGCTTTTCAGAAAATAGGAGTTCAAACTTTAGTTTGGAAATCCAAGATAAATCTTGGACTCCTGCCAGAAGCTGTTTGGGACCATCTAATTTTTGTCTAGTTTAATTATTTTATACTGAAATTCAGGATACCAAGAACTTAATTCTTCTGGAGTTTTAGATAAAATCTGGTCAAAATTACGCATGATAAATAACATTCCTCTTGTTGATGGCAAACTCCAACGTAAATCTAATATATCTTTGATAGTTTGAGTAACCAAACGCCGCCATAATAACTTGCCAAATATAACTTTAAATCGTTTAATATCATGGTTATGAAACCGATGTAATACGGCTTGATTTAATCCCCATAAGGCAGTGGTGGTAAAACGTGAAAGACGGCTATTAGAATCTTGTAGATGGAAAATTTGAGCATCCAAAGCGTGTAATAACATACCAACACGAGAGGCTCGATAACACACATCATTATCCTCATTAACAGCGTAACGCCTTAAAGTTTCATTAAACTGTATTTGCTGTAAAACTTCCTGTCTATAACTCATTCTAGCTCCATGAATCATAGGTACTGGATGAGCTGCAACTTTTAGTTCTGATGGAAGAGAATATTTGGGAAAAGAAAAGTCATATGGGATAAAAATATCATCATCTTTGATAATTTTTTTTGCTAAAGCTCGTAATTTACCTGCTATAATTTTTATATTTGGGTTAGATATTGAATTGCTTGAATTAGCTGTAAAATTTGGTGGTAAAGGTTCTAATTTTGGCATGATACCAGCGACTTTATGATTAATATCCTGAGCATAGATATTCACTACTTCTTTGGCACAGTTAGGATACATAAAAGAATCATCGTCAATCAAAAATATAACATCCGCACTATTAAGTTTAATACCTTGATTACGTTGGGTCGCTGAGGAAGCATATTCTGCTTGTACATATAACCAATTGTTTTGTAGATATTTTATTATTAACTCCCGTTCTACAATATTTCTAGTGGTTTCCCATTCTGGACTTGCATCCACTATAATAATTTCTTTAGCTGGCAAAGTTTGTTGGGCAACAAAACGCAAGCATTCCAATAACACCTTTTCCCTTTTATAAGTGGGAATAACTACTGACCAAGTTAAGTTTTCCATTATTTATCTTTGTTCTTATTCTGAAAAATCATATTACCTATTGAAATAATTCAGTATATTTTTGAGCAGCAACAGTAATGTTCGTTTGATCAAATATTCCGCTTATTACTGCTAAACAGTCTGCTCCAGCCATTATTAAGTCGCCACCATTGTCTGGAGTGATTCCGCCAATAGCAACTATTGGACAATTTAAAACCTTACGAGCTTGTTTTAATGTATTTATATCACATTGAGTTGCTTGTGGTTTGGTAGGTGAACTAAAAAAACTGCCAAATGCTACATAATTAGCTCCGTCAGCAACAGCTTGTTTGGCCAAATAAATTTTATTATAACAAGATATTCCAATAATAGCCTTATTCCCCAATATACTACGAGCAGTGGATAACTGAGAATCTTCCTTACCAAGATGAACACCATCTGCCCCGATTTGTTTAGCAAGTTGTATATCGTCATTAATGATTAATGGAACTTGATATTGTAAACATAATTTTTTCAAGGCTATGATTTGGGTAATATTTTTATTGGAATGTTTGTTTCGGTACTGGATGACTTTAGCACCACCAATAATTGCTTGTTCTGAATATTGGATAAAGTTTTCACTTGAAACAATATTTTCATTAGTTATAGCGTAAAGTCCTCGCATAATCTTTTTGGTTGTGTTATAAATGCAATACTATATATAACATATATAAATGTGTTTAGGATAAATTACAATATAGCATTTCCTTAGCAAATAATATACAAAGAATACATTTAACTTGTTGATATATAATAATTAATATGCATCTCAATCTAATCGGGAAATGCTATAATTGGTTTGGAGTAATTTTGTAAGTATTCAGCAATTTTATTTTTATCTATTTTGTTTGCAGTTACATGAAGCACAAAATCTGCTAATCCGTTCTGATCAGTTATAACTTCTATTCCATTAATATCTAAAAAAACTATAGCTGCAAAAGTCGCTATACGTTTATTTCCATCTATGAAAGGATGATTTTTAACAAGATGAAATAAATAAGCTGCTGCCATAGAGTATAAATCAGAATGAAGAAACTGTCCGTCAAATGATACTTTAGGTGTATTAAGTGCTGATTCTAATCCATTCATATCTCTTATACCGTGACTACCTCCATATTTTTCAATCATAATTTTATGTTGTTCTAAAACAAACTCTAAAGTCAAAAAATTTGGAATCATAATTATTCGTCAGCAAGACGTTGAAAAGTTTTTGCATAACGTTCATGGATACGATCACTGGCTTCTGCTAATCTCAAAGGAGTTGTAGCAGTTTCTTCTTCATCTGATTCTGTAATTAGCGGTTCAACATCATCCATTTTAATCCAACCTTTTCTTGTTTTATTATAAATGTAATCAGAAAATTCTATTTGAACCCATCCATTATCTTGTTTTTTGAAAACTTCAACCTGTGTACCTATAGTCAAAATATTAATAGATGCAGATGTTGTGCTTGGTTCCGATTTAACTTCAATGTCATTTATAACACGATAATAGTTTTTGATTTCTGATGGAGGTAATTTTTCGATAGGGCAGTTATTAGATTTTTTTAATATTTCAGTAATTTCATTGAACTTTTTTAGTAAACGTTTATCTCTTTCTTCACTTTGTATTTGGCCATCATTAATTTTTTGTTTTATATCTTGTACATTTTGTAATGATGGTGATTGGGTAATAGAATAAATAGCTAGAGCAATACCAAAAAACTCTAAGGTATTTTTTGCAAAATAGTGAACAATACTTGAAGAATATTTTTTACTTTGTTCAATGTTTGTAATTAAAAATTTTTTGGCTCTTTCTAGAGCTGCATCATACCAATCTTCCTTAGTTTCAAAATCTTCTGGATATAATCCATCAAACTTACTTAATAAATCATATAACGGTGTTTTTAAAAATGCTTCTTGAGTAAGATGGTGAAATTTAAATTGGCTTTCAATTGCATGAATAGCAGAAAATGCAGTAACACTAAAAGCATCTTTACCAATGGCTTCTATACCAATCATCTTAGTTTGTTCTTCAAGATAACTTAGAGGCTTTAACAAATCCCTAAATATATCTGTATGATTAACTAAAGCAGCAGTGGTTGAGGTAATATTTCCTATATTGGTAAGTGATTTAAAACTGTCAAATACTGTTGTTTCTCCGATAGCCATATCCATTGCTGTAACATAATCAGGAACAGCTTTTGCGAATTTTTCTTCTGTTAATTGCGTTATTGTGGAAATAGATAAATTATGAAGCTGTTTAGCTATATTATTTTCTTGTGCAAAAGATGATCTTCTTATTTTATCTAGCAAATGATTGTGAAATGGATTTTGTAATCCTGTATTAGATGTCAAAGATGACAATTCAGTTACTTTATTAATTTTTGCTATTTCTCCTAATGTGTCAGGAATTGTTTTAGTGAGCTTTAACATTTTTTTGTTTTGTTCTTGCATTACCTCAGTTATTATGCTCTTAGATAATAATTTTTTATGTGAATCACTCATAATTTAAGAATCCTAAATGGTTATAAAGTATAACTCGACGGTAGTCCTGCAATGTATAGTAACAAATCTATTAATTACTTGATATTTAACAGTTTTTTTAGAATAAACACTATTCTGTGCAGGACTACCAACTCGACTATCAAGTTTTTAACTATATCTAGCTTTGTGATAACCAATTTTTGAGTATTGAAATATGCAACTTATTTATTTTTAAGAAAGTTAGTTTTTAAGTAATTAGGACTTACGCATTGACAACTTCTAAAAAATAATATTTCAATAAAATTATATACTTATAAAGTATATTTGATTTTTCATAATTTCTGTAAAAATTAAAGTATAAAATTACAATGCTAAGTTGCGT
>JAUCGN010000014.1 GCA_030378125.1 Thiotrichales bacterium HSG1
CAAAGGAAAGCAAAATGAGATACCTACTATTAATTTTCCTGTTAATCACTATTCTATCCGCCAATGCCGAAATAATGACCGATGGCACACTCGGCCAACAAATAAATTTACCCGGCAACAATTTCCAAATAACTCCAAATCTAGGCCAACAACACGGCAGCAACCTCTTCCATAGCTTCCAAGATTTCAATTTAAATAGCTCAGAATCAGCAACTTTTTCTGGGCCAAATTCAGTGCAAAATATAATCAGTCGAGTCACTGGTGGCAACTCTTCTAGTATTGATGGTTTAATTCGTTCAACAATTCCCAATGCTGATTTCTATTTTTTAAATCCGTATGGAATTATGTTTGGGTCTAATGCTAAATTAGATATACAAGGAAGCTTTCATGCTAGTACTGCTGATTATTTACGTTTAGGAGAAAATGGAAGATTTGATGTTCGTAATCCTAGTGATAGTTTATTGACTGTTGCACCATTGGAAAGTTTTGGTTTTTTGACTGATTCACCAGCTTCCATTACAACTAAAAACAGTAATTTATCAGTTTTTGAAGGTAAAGATTTATCGTTAATTGGTGGAGATTTAAATTTAACTGGTGAAGCTTCTATTCAATTTGATGAAATGGGTTTTGAAGTTTTATCTTCTGATTCAAAAATTTCCGCAACTAATGGTCAAATTAACCTTGTAAGTGTTGGTTCTAAAGGGGAATTTATTGCAGATAAATTGGAGCTACAAGCTGAAGGAGGAAAAATTATTGTTACTAATAGTTTATTTGATATAAGCGGTAGTGGCGGTATTTTTATTCGTGGAAAACGGCTTTTAATGCATGATTCTTCTATTTGGAATCATTTGGCGGAACAAGATGGTAAAAATATTGAAATGAATCTCCAAGAATCCATTCATATTACCGGTAATTTATTAGCTATATCAAACATTACTCTAGGTAGCGGTAATGTGGGAAATATTGATATTATCACTCCTCATTTAGAAATAACTGGTAGTATTATTGATGCTGGTAGTAAAGCTGCTGGTAATGCGGGAACCATTAATATCAAAGCAACCGATGTGTTATTGCAAGATGGAGCGATGATGACTGTTGGTGCTAAAGGTAATGGGGCTGGTGGTTCTTTAAATATTCAAGCATCTAATTCTATGTCATTATCTGGTTATCGCAAAGGAACTATAGTCAATACTGGCCGTAAAATGACTGATTATCCATGTTTTATTACCGGAAGTACCTACGGCTCATATCCAGCTGGAAATATAACAATTACAACCAGTTCTTTTAATACAGATGGCTATATTACAGCTAATACTCATGGAGAAGGTCAAGCTGGCGACATAATTTTTAATGTAGACAATTTAACTTTAACTGATGGTGGATTCATTACCAGTTCAACTGATTCTAAAGGCCACAGTGGTAATATTAATATCACAGCCACAGACACAGTCTCTCTTACAGGTAGAAATCAAAGAGTAATTTTTGGAGTTATACCAATTAATACTATGCGTAGTAATATTGGCACCACGACTTCCAGAAATGGTGATATTGGTAATGCTGGCAATGTCACTATTTCAGCAGCAAATTTTAATATAGATGATGGAGATTTATCAACTACAACTGGTGGAGATGGAAATGGTGGAAATATTTCAATTAATAGCAAAAATATACAAATTAAAAATGGAGGGTTAATTCAAAGTAATACAGCTGCCTTTTTGGGTGATATGAAATTCATCGGCAATGGTGAAGGTGGGCATATTAAAGTGATAACTGATGAAATCACTGTATCTGACAGTAATATTTCTAGTGATACTTTCAATACCAGTTCAGGCGGTGATATTATTGTTGAAGCAAAGAAAATAACTGTTAATGATTCTGGTACTATTTCAGCTAAAAGTCACGATACTGGGGATGCTGGACAAGTTACCATGCAAGCAAATACTATAAATCTAACCAATCAAGGACAAATTAATACGGAAGCAGAAAATGCCACTGGAGGCAATTTGGCAATCTCAGTTTCTGATTTATTGTATCTACACGAAGGAAAGATTACTACAAGTGTTGGTGCTGGCAAAGGTCAAGGTGGTAATATTTCAATTGAAAATCCTAACTTTATAGTGTTAAATCAAGGACAAATTAAAGCTCAAGCTGATACTGGACATGGTGGCAATATCAACATTAAATCTGAACAATTCATAACTTCTCCAGATAGCTTGGTAAGTGCTTCCTCAAATCTTGGTCTGGATGGTGATGTTAATATTGAATCTCTTGATGTGGATTTAACCGGAGCCTTAAAAGCTTTCGGCATAAACTTTCTCAACGCTGCCGCCCACATGAAACGTCACTGCACCATAGAACAAAAAATAACTCCAAGCACTTTTTATGTATTCCATGTAACTGGTAGCCAACCTTTTCCAGCCGATTTTATCGCTAATGAACTGATTCTTATTGAAGAAGAAGAGATTGACCTAAAAACTGAAATTAAAGAATCTAAAACGGTGAATTGGATTGGTTGTCGGCCAAATTTGACTTTGAATAAGATTTAATGGATTAAAGGATAGACAGGATTTTAAAGCGATTGAATTTGTATTTAATCATGTTTTATCTTTATAATCCGTGTAATTACGTTCAAAACTTCAAAGGAAAGCAAAATGAAATACCTACTATTAATTTTCCTGTTAATCACTATTCTATCCTCCAACGCCGAAGTAATCACTGATGGCACACTCGGTCAACAAATAAATTTACAAGGCTCCGATTTTCAAATTACTCCAGATCAAGGCCAACAACACGGTGGCAACCTTTTCCATAGTTTCCAAGACTTCAATTTAAACAGTTCAGAATCAGCAAATTTCTCTGGCTCAAATTCAATACAGAATATCATTAGTCGTGTAACTGGTAGTAATTCTTAAAATTTAGTATGCTTATAATAACAATTGAATCTTATATAAGTTTAAAATAAATGCGACTACTATTAATAGAAGATGATATTCAACTCGGTAATGGCATCCAAATTGGTTTAAAACAGGCAAATCATGTTGTTGATTGGGTAACAGATGGTAAAGCCGGAGAACATGCTCTCAAAGTTGAGAACTATACAGCTTTGATTTTAGATTTAACCTTACCAAAAATAGATGGTTTACAGATTCTTAAAAACTTACGAAACCAAGGAAATACAATCCCAGTATTAATTTTAACTGCACGTGATTCAGTTAGTGATAAAATACTTGGTTTAGATACTGGAGCTGATGACTATCTAGTAAAACCTTTTGATTTAGATGAATTAACTGCACGTTTACGAGCTTTATCTCGGCGACAAACTGGAATAGTTTCACCTTGTATTGAATATGGCAATTTATGCCTTGACCAAACTGCATTTACTTTAACTAAAGATGGTCAATCCGTAATTTTATCTCAACGTGAATTTTTTATCTTACAAACCTTATTAGAAAACGTTGGTAAAGTATTATCACGCTCTCATTTGGAAGACAATTTATATGGTTGGGACGAACTAATTGAAAGTAATGCAGTTGAAGTTCATATTCACCATTTACGTAAAAAATTAGGCAAGGAATTAATCCGTACTATACGTGGTATAGGTTATGTAATTCCAAAGTTACCATGACTTTCTCAATCAGAAAACGTTTATTATTACAACTACTAACCTTAATTGGAATAGTTTGGTTTGTAGTAACTTGGCAAGTTTACACAGATACTCAACATGAAGTAGAAGAATTATTTGATGCTAATCTGTCACAAAATGCTAAGATACTGTTGACGTTAATTAAACAAGAAATAGTTGAACATAAAGAAATAAAATTAACCAAATACGGTCATCGCTACGAACATAAATTAGCTTTTTTAATTCGTTCTAAGACGAAAAAAGTTTTACTACGTTCCATATCTACACCTTTATTTCCCATTTTTAACTCAAATTCATATCATGATTATAAAGATGGCAAATATTTATGGAGAGTGTTTACTTTACAAACTGAAGATTTTTTAATTCAGACTGGAGAACGTTACTATATACGCAATGAACTAATTGAAGAAATTATAGAAAGTACACTTACTAGTTTAATAATAGCGTTGCCTCTATTAGCAATTTTAATTTGGATAAGTGTAGGTAGTAGTTTTAAGTCTATACAACAAATTACTAATGAAATTACCGTTAGAAATCCAGAACAATTACAAACCTTACAAATTCGTAAAATTCCTTTAGAAATTAAACCATTAATTGATGCTTTGAATAATTTATTTAACCGATTATCACAAGCTTTTGCAAATGAAAGGCGTTTTACTGCTGATGCAGCCCACGAATTACGTACCCCTTTAGCTGGTTTAAAAATTCAAACTCAAGTTGCTCTACGTTCTAATACTCCTGAACAATTACAACAAGCATTAGAGCAGATAAATATCAGTATTGATCGAACAACACGTTTAATTGAACAATTGTTAATTCTAGCACGGGTGGATACTAGTCAAAAAATTACAACTACTTCAATAGATATGTATGTTTTACTCAGCCAATTGATTGTAGATTTAACTCCCCAAGCTTTAGAAAAAAATATAGATTTAGGTTTAGAATATACTGGAAAATTTTATAAAATAATTAGTAATCAAGAACATTTATATTTAATGTATCGCAACTTAATTGATAATGCTATTCGTTATAGCCCACAAAATGGTAAAGTCACAGTGACTATATATAAACCATTTTCAAATCAATTAGTTGTTACTATACTTGATACTGGTTGTGGTATTTCAACTGACCAGCAACAAAAAGTTTTTGAACGTTTTTATCGTGGGGAACAGCAAAATACTTTAGGTAGTGGTTTGGGATTATCAATCGTGCAAAGAATAGCAGAATTATATCACATAGAAATTCAGTTAGAGAATATGGAAAAAGGATTGCTTGTAACAACATATTTATCCAAATAAAATTAACCTCAACAATTATGAAATATTTAATGATTATACCTGTATTATTCATTAATTTATCCGTCAACGCCGAAGTAATAACAGACGGAACTCTAGGCCAACAAATAAACCTACCCGGTCTCAACTTCCAAATAACTCCAGATTTAGGTCAGCAACACGGTGGCAATCTTTTCCACAGCTTCCAAGATTTTAATCTAAATAGTTCAGAGTCGGCGACATTTTCTGGGCCAAATTCAGTCCAAAATATCATCAATCGAGTTACCGGCGGTAATCCTTCTAATATTGATGGTTTAATTCGCTCAACAATTCCCAGTGCTGATATGTATTTTTTGAATCCATATGGAATTATGTTTGGGCCTAATGCCCAATTAGATGTACAAGGTTCTTTCCATGCCAGCACTGCTGATTATTTGCGATTGGGAGAAAATGGACGGTTTGATGTTCGCAATCCAAGTGATAGTTTATTGACTGTGGCACCGGTTGAAGCATTTGGTTTTTTGACAGATTCACCAGCTTCTATTACAACGAAAAATAGCATATTAGCCATTCCTGAAGAAAAAAATTTATCACTTATTGGTGGTGATTTATATTTAATTGGAGAAACTCCTATCCAATTTGATGAGATGGGTTTTGATATTTTATCTGCTAACTCAAAGTTTTCTACTACTAATGGACAAATTAATCTTGTAAGTATGGCTTCTAAAGGGGAATTTATTCCTAATAATTTAAAATTACAAACTGAAGGTGGGAAAATTGTTGCCGATAATACTTTGTTTGATATAAAAGACAGTAGTATTGTTATTCGTGGAAAACAGCTTTTAATGAATGATTCTTCTATCTGGACACATTTAGCTGAACAGGATGGCAAAAATATTGATATGAATCTTCAAGAATCTACTAATATATCTGGTGATTTAGCAGCTATATCCAACATAACTTTAGGCAAGGGTAATGTAGGTAATATTAATATTACTACTCCATATTTAGAAATCGATGGTAGCATTATTGATGCTGGTAGTAAAGCTTTTGGTAACGCAGGAACTATTAATATTAAGGCAACTGATGTATTTTTGCGAAAAGGAGCAATGATGACTGTTGGTGCTAGAGGCAGTGGTGCAGGTGGTTCTTTAAATATTGAAGCTTCTAACTCTTTATCATTATTGGATTATCGTAAAGGCACTATCGTTAATGCTGGGCGTAAAATGTTTAATTTTCCATGTTTTATTACTGGTAGTACTTACGGCCCACATCCAGCAGGAAATATTACAATTACAACTAGTTCCCTTGATATGGATGGTATTATTACTGCAAATACACATGGAGATGGTAAAGCAGGTGACATTATTTTTAACGTAGATAATATGAATTTAACTGGCGGTGGATTTATTACCAGTGTAGGTGACTCTAAGGGAGCAAGTGGAAAAATCAGCGTTACAGCTACAGATACTTTTTCAATTAACGGTAAAAATCAGAATGAAGTTTTTGGTAATCCAATTGATAATACTCAAAGTTATATTGGTACTTATTCTTACGGAGATGGTCAAGCAGGTGATATTAATATTTCAGCAGCAACTTTTAGTGTAGATAATGGAAGATTATCAACAGCAACTGGTGGAAAAGGAACTGGTGGGAATATTTCGCTTAATGTCAATAATTTACAAGTAATTAATGGTGGCACAATTGATAGTAATACTAGGTCTTTTTTTAGGATTTGGCGTGTAGGGACTGGAAAAGGTGGTCATATTGATATTACTGCTGATGAAATTATGGTTTCTGGTAGTAATAGTGCGATTTCTAGTGATACTTTTAACACAAGTTCAGGGGGAAATGTTAATATGCAAGCCAATAAAATCACTATTACTGATTCAGGTATTATATCAGCTAAAAGCCAAAGTACTGGCGATGCAGGCCATATTACTGTGCAAGCAAATACTATAAATTTAACTAAAAAAGGTAAAATAAGTACGGAAGCAAACGATGCTACTGGAGGCAATTTGGCAATCTTGGCTTCTGATTTATTATATCTACAAGAAGGAAAAATTACTACAAGTGTTGGTGCTGGCAAAGGTCAAGGTGGTAATATTTCAATTGAAAATCCTAACTTTATAGTGTTAAATCAAGGACAAATTAAAGCTCAAGCTGATACTGGACATGGTGGCAATATCAACATTAAATCTGAACAATTCATAACTTCTCCAGATAGCTTGGTAAGTGCTTCCTCAAATCTTGGTCTGGATGGTGATGTTAATATTGAATCTCTTGATGTGGATTTAACCGGAGCCTTAAAAGCTTTCGGCATAAACTTTCTCAACGCTGCCGCCCACATGAAACGTCACTGCACCATAGAACAAAAAATAAATCCAAGCACTTTTTATGTATTCCATGTAACTGGTAGCCAACCTTTTCCATCTGACCTCATTGCCAACGAATTAGTTTTAATCGAAGACGAAGAGGAAGTTGATTTGAAAACTGAAGTGAAAAAAGTAAAGCAGGTAGATTGGACTGGTTGTCGGCCAAATTTGACTTTGGATAAGATTTGGTAGTCCTGCACAGAATAGTGTTTATTCTAAAAAAGCTGTTAAATATCAAGTAATTAATATATTTATCACTATACATTGCAGGACTACCAAATTAAAGTGTATTAATAGACCTTTGCACGATGCAAGATAGTTATCCCATAAACAGAAATATGAGCAAAAATTAGCCAAACATAATAATTTTGCTAAACTGTCTTTCTGTACTCTTTCAGTTTAGGTTTAATCCGATTAAATAAATAGCTGTTTTGATTATTATATAAGCGAAACATTGGACAGTATTTACAGACTTCTGGTGGGTTGTCTGAATTTACTGAAGTTCGTAAATGTTGATAAACTTTACCATTCCATATCTCTTCAAGTGACTGTTCATTTAAATTTCCCATGACCATTGTAGGGAAACAACATGCCATGACATCCCCATTAGCTAAAAGTGTAACAGAACTCCAAGGTACTGAACAATAATGGTGTCCAGTTTGGTTAGCTCTATCCTCAAAAGCTCTTGGTAAAGCAACAATCATCTCTTTTTGCATGGCATAATTAGTAATCGTTTCTCGAAAGTCGTTATAATATTTTTGATGATGATAAAGTGATTCCATTTCTAAATCATCTGTATAAACCTCCAAATGACGACCAATAACTGACTCGGCATTGATCTCTTTTGCAAAGTCAATACATTGTGGTAACTCATGTAAATTTCGTTTCATCAAAGTAAAAGATAAAGTAACAGTCACATGCGTAGCTTTCATTTCATTCCTAATTTTAGAAAATAAACGAATATTTGCAATGACTTCAGAAAATGGTTTACCACCACGTCTAATTGAGGAATAAGTAACAGAATCTCCAGCATCCAGTGAAAAATTTATCCGTTTAAGTCTTGAGGAAAGCAATTTTACGATAACGTCTCTATTCATAAAATGACCATTCGTATCAATAATAAAATCAACATTTAGACCAAGCAAATAATCTAATTCCCCTCCATGTTTATGTTCAGCAAACAAAATGTCACCACTATAATCTGATATAACTCCATCCATTGTGGTACTGTCACATAATTTTTGAATTTTATCCTTTATATGACTTGGCATTCGATGAAATTTTTTACGGGTGTCTCGAGAAATACAATGGATGCAATTTAAATTACATTGAGCGACTGGACTGTATAAGATAGCTTTAGGAGTAGCTCTTGAGGTAGTCGGAGGGGAATAACGAAGTTCACAAACAATTCTGTCTTTATGAGAACCAATTTCATGGCAATAAGAGTTTAATAATCCATATTCTCCGGGTGTTATCGTTTGTTTCCAAACCGTGACAGCATTACCAGTAACAGCATTTGGAGAAGTTATGGAAAAGCAGTAATATTGACCTTTAGAATTTGCGATAATAGGAAAATAAAAATCATATTCATCATTATCATAAAGAACATCTGAACATATTGATTTTTCAAAGATTGGCTCTGTATTGAAAATTTGTGTATTAATTCCTTTTTGCAAATCATTATTTTGGTAGAGCCTAAACACAAGTGTTGAATCAATTTTACGTTTATAGGTGGCGATTACCACAGAAATACCAGATAAAAAATTATCTTGTGCAATGAATGATTGGGCTACAATCTTATCAGGAAGAATTTCACCAACAGGAATTCGTGATTCTTGGTTTTTACTCATACTGTTTCCATTATGTCTGTGAATATTTATTTTCTCATCGCAACAATATTCAACAATTCGGGTAGTCTTGCAATGTATAGTGATAAATCTATTAATTACTTGATATTTACAGCTTTTTTAGAGCAAACACTATTCTGTGCAGGACTGCCATTAAATAAAGTAGTGCTATATTCAAAAAACTTGAAAAATATTACCACTACCTATTTTAGGACTAACAAATAAATTAACGGTGTTTAAAATTAACAACATGTACACAACCATCACACATTTTCGGTAAACCAAAAAGAGTTGCTGATAATTTTTGTTCACCTTCCATCCAATTTACTGTTGTGGAATCTGGAGTAAGTTTTCTTCTTAATCCACGTTCTTTCATAGCTTTATGCCATTTTTTACGAGTTACTTTTCTCTGTTTAGGAGTTTGTGCATCTTGTTGAGTTTGTATGGTTGCATACTGCTGTTCTAACTTTTGATCTGGCTTGTTGGTAAGTATGGTATAAATTGTTTCTTTACCAGTAGATGCATCTAATTTAAACGATTGTTTCTTAGCTGGCACAAAGTATTTTTTACCTTTCTTCACTGGGTTTTTATTCTTTTTATCAGCATTTTCAAAGTTAGTGGTTGGGAATAACTGAAAGATTTTGTTGGTGGAATCAATTTGGAAGATATATACATGTTTCTTGGCTGGTGGTTGGAAAATTATCTTGTAGGTATCACCGGTTGTCAAAGCTTTTCCTTTTAAGCCAGTTTTAGCAAAAGATAACGCTTTTCCTTGACCAGCAGTGCGGTATAAATAGTTGATTTTAAAAACAGGCTTAGTTTTCTTTGTAACTTCTGTGGGTGTATTCATTGATTCTATCGGACAACTATTCTCTTCAAAATAGCATTTTTCGATGAATAAGCCGGCAACGGTTAATAATAGTCCAAGTACTATGGTTAAGATGGTTTCTTTCATTTTTATTTCCTGTTGGGGTTAAATTAAATTTTGAAGGCTTCTTAGTGATGTTTAAACTCTACAATATACACGCAACCGTCACACATGTCTTTTAGATAGGTGCTTTTTTCTGCGGAATGTTGTTTGTTATCTTCTGTCCAAATTGTTGGTGGTTGGGTCATATCATTAACAAGTTTCATTTCTGGACCACGTTGTTTCATGGTATTGTGCCATTTTTTTCGTGTCGTTGATTTATTACTGATGCTACGATTTTTTTGTTCTGCTAACATGGTTTTGTAATATTTTTCGAGATTAGTATCCGGTTGGCTTGTTACGACAAAGTAAATTGTTTCTTTACCAGTTGTTTTGTTTAGTTTAAATGACCAATGTTCGGCTGGTATGAAGTATTTTTGGCCTTTGCTAACGGTGTTGATGTTGTTTGGGTCGGCTCCTTTGAAGTCTGTTGTTGGGAATAGTCGGAAGATTTCATTGGATGAGTCGATTTGAAAGATATAGACATAGCCATTTTCTGAGGGTTCAAATATCAGTTTGTAATGGTCACCTGAGTTTAAGATGCTGTTTTTACCGAAGTCTTTGAAATTTCCTTTACCATCAGGACGATAAACATAGTTGATTTTAAAATCAAGTGGATTGATGACAGAGGATGTTTTTGATTCATCATTGTTAAGTTTTGATTTTGGTCCTCGTTGTTTTTCATCGGCTTGTGCTGGGTTAATTGTTAGGAATAGAGTAAATATTGTTATTAATGTGATGAGAGTTTTCATGGGTATTTAGTTGTTTAATATGTTTGAATATGATTTACAATTTGTCTTAATCAGGATTTACAAGATTATTGAATTTTCAGGATTAAAAAAGCAAAATCATTGAGTTAATGTTTTTTTATCCTGTTAATCCTTAAATCCTGAGAATCCTGATTCAGACAGTATTATTGCCGTTGGAATATGAAGTCTTTGCCATTATGCCAGAATTGACAGATTATTTTAAATTTTGAGGTACTTGGCTAGAATATCATTGACTTCCAAGTTGTTGATATTGTAACAATCCGTCTATATTTGTAAAATGTTTATCATAGGTCAGTAAGGTAAAATCATATTGCATAGCAGTAGCAGCAATCCACATATCATTAGTTGGAATTGGTTTACCTTTGTGTCGAAGTTGTTTATAAATCATAGCATAGTATTTTGCAGTTATTTCATTTGATATTAATAATTTAATATGAGGTATTTCTAAAAATTGATATAATTCTTGTTGGTTTTTAGATTCTTGATTACCAACTGCAAAACCTGCAAGTAATTCTCCTAATACAACGTTATTGATACCAATAGTTTTAGCATTATGTAAGATTTCAAATATTTGTTTATCTCCACGTTTAAACGCAACATAAGCATTTGTATCTATCAAGATTTCCATTACTGCCACAGTTCTTTATCTATTTGTGAAAAATCAGACAATATTGATAGAAATTCATCACTTTGTTGTTCTGTCCAAGTACCTGATAAAGAGTATATATTATGATTTTTTGTGAAATTTTGAATTTCGGTGTCAACATTGTCAAGTTTATCCCATGAATCTGTTGGTAATTTAATTTGGACAGATATTCCTTCTGTTATAAACATTTGTTCTATTTTTTGTATTAAACTAGAAGTTTTTTCTTTCGGTAAAATATCTGGTAAGTCTATAGTTAATTGCATGTAATTTATTGTCGTTGGAATATAAAATCTCCATAATCATGCCCTGATTGTTCAATAAAGTCAAGTCTTGGAATTTGCTTAACTTTACCTGCTACTCGTTCTATAATATTTTGTTGGTGAAAAAGTTCCGAGGCGGTAAATGTTTTTAGTTCTATTTCTTTAAGGCTGTCAATAAAAACTTGAGCAAAAATGGAATGGCCTTGTCCACCAACATCGCTGACTGGTTCATTGCCACCACTGGCGATTAGGATACGGGCTGATTTTTTCAACATTTTTTGTAGATAATGGTGTCGTTGGTCTTGATTACTTTTTAATTTTTGTAAGTTGCGATTGCGAGTTAATGTTCCTGAGTAGCAACTATCTGATACTAATAAAATTTGTTTGGCTGGATTGGCTTTTATTTGGGAGGTTATTCGGTCGGCGATTAACCATTCACTTTCATCTTCCATGCTGGCGTTGGTTGGTATCCAATAAGCTTTGTCGGCATCTTCATTGTAGAAGCCATGACCAGCGTAATAAATTAATAGTTGGGTATTTGCTTTAAGGGTTTTGTTGAGTTTGGTTAAAGCTCGGATGATTCCTTTACGGGTTGCTTGATGGTTGATTAAGGTGGTGACTCGGAAGCCATATTCGTTTTGGAGTATTTGGGCTATTTCAGTGGCATCGTTGACAGCAGTGGAGAGGTTGGTTATATGTTGGTATTGGTTGATGCCGATAACAAGGGCGTAGTAGTTGCCGGTGAATATTGGTTGGTATGGTTCGGCACGGGCAAGGGTAATTGATTTATGGGCGGTGTTGTTGTGTTTGTCGGTGGCGGTGATTCGGATGTTGTTGTTGCCAACTCGGAGTTGAAGTTCGGTGGAGAAATGGCCTTGGGGATTGAATCTGGTGTTTTGGCCGTTGATGGTTATGGTGGCGATGCCGGATTCGTCTATGGCTTGACCACTTATGATGTGGTTGTCTTGGACTAAGATGGTTTCGGGGCCACGAGTTTTGTTGTGGATTATTATTTGAGGTGGAGTGGTGTCTGTTATTATTTGTTGTGGTGGTGGAATATTTACTGGTACTGGTTGAGCAATTATTGTATTTGGTTTAGCAATTGGTATATTTGGTATTGTTTGAGCAAATTGATTAGTATAAGGTTGCAAAGCTAAACGTACTTTTTCTGGATTGTTATAATCAATACTTCGGACAGTTTTACATATTGACAGTCCCATAGTTACAAAGTGACTCAAAGCCATCTTTAGATTTAATAGAAGTGAAGTCAAAACCTAACCAAGAAGAAAAGCGTTCAAGTAGATGAGCATTGGCATTTCGTATATTCCAACTAGCAATTGAAATAACATGACGTTGTTCATAAGCCCCCTGTAATCTGTCCTGTAATTTAATAAGATTAAGTGCGGTCATAGATGCATTAAAATGAAAATTTAGAGCTTGACGACTCCGAGCCTGACAATCATTTAAACCAGTAAATTGTTTTGCATCACGAAACAGAAATTCGATCTGGAAACGTGCTTTATAAAACCGGTAAATGTCTTTGGCAGCTAATTGAAGGTCAGTAGAAAATAGCAATGCAGTATGTAATTTTTTGCCAACTTGTTTAACCAAATACACGATACGCAGGTTACGCTTGAAACAAGGGCTATTAACGATAGCTGTATAGAGTTTAATACCTTTAATTTCATCAATTAAATCAAAGCGATTTAAATCATCAAATTTAACTTTACCATCATACATTTTATGACGACCAAATGGTTTTTGATTACCTTGATAAAGCCAACGTAAATTAGCATCATGACGGAGTTTACTAGTTAACTCTAGTCCTAAATCTATTATTCCATTGATAAATTTGGTTTTAGCATAATAACCATCAGCTACCAAATTACGAATACTCTCAGGTAATGATATATAATCTTGTTTAATATGAGATAAATACTGGTCTACACGAGTTTCATTTGGCTTCGTTACAGGACAAGTTTGACGAGTAGACAAGTTATAAGCTGTATTATAATCTACATCAATCATCGCTAAGGTTGAGATTTCTAAACCTTTTTCAGCCTTACCTTGCTTTCCGTTATAAAACTTATCTAAACCGTAAGTATGTTTACCACTTTTACTTATAAAACTACAATCTACTGCTAATATCATAGTTTTATCTGTTAGATGTTCCAAGCCTAACCTGTTTAATTCTAGGAAATCAAAGTCACGTTTAAACCAGCGTGAATAAGTCTTCTCATGATAATCACTATAACGACTTAAATTACGATAATTGCCTTTGCCTCGTAAACGCATTAAGTTCATCAATACTGCAAATATAAAATTTCTTTGAGCTTTGTTTATATTTGACATTTTTCCTAAAACTGTTTCTAATATCTTCATGGGAATCCTTTCTTAATTTTTATAATTTTATTTCGTTAATTCTATTATCTCATAAGTTACGATTCTCACTTTATTTCAGATGTTTATTTAAAACTGTCCGAACCATTGTTACCTAAACCAATAAAAATTGACAATCTTCTTGAGTTATTACATAAATATCTTAATTTAACTTGGTTATATGGAAATAAGCTGCTGGAAACAACCGAAGATAGTAGTATCTCCACAATGATATTCCCCCAATCAATGAACTGAAGAAACTTTATGAGCTAACCCTAATGGCTGATATTGATGAACTAGAAAAACAGACAGCTATTTTAGCTAAAGATGTGAAGTTAAAACCTTTTGTGACTAAAATTCAGAGCCTCCTTGAAAAATATCAAGTAGGTCAATTGATAAAATGGCTTGAAGGAGCAATGACAGATGATAAAATAGATAAAACTTGAAAAATACAATTAGAAACTAAGAAATAACATCATGAAAATATTACCAAAAGTATTTTTATTAGCTGTGGTATTGCTTATCTCAACACTGGTAACTGTTCACGCTGATAACACTCTTTACTTTGAACATCTTTCCGTTGAAGACGGTTTACCCCACACGGCTGTTCACAGTATTTTACAAGACCCTCTTGGGTTTATGTGGTTTGCAACCGATGAAGGATTGGCAAAATATGATGGTCATAAATTTCAAACATACAATCATAAACCAAATAATATCAATAGTTTAAGTGAATCGAATATTTTAAGATTGTATCAGGATAGTCACGATAATCTGTGGGTGACTACTCTGAATCATGGTATCAACAAATTTAACCCCAAAACCGAAATTTTTACCCATTATCGTCATGATGAAAATAATCCTCATAGTGTGAGCAGTTCATTTAATTTGTTTAGCAATATTTACGAAGATCAACAGGGTCATTTATGGTTTGGAACGGCAGACGGCGGTTTAAATCGCTTTGATCCTGACACAGAACAGTTCACGGCTTACCAACATGATAAAAATGACCCCAGCACATTGAGTCATAACAAAATTAATTATATCTATCCTGATCCTTCTGGTAAATGGTTATGGATAGGTACGCAATATGGATTGAACAAATTTGACCCAATCACTGGTCAAACAATTAGCTATATTGATGAAAATGATTTAAGCAATAACATCATTAATGCCATCCATATTTCACCTGATCAAAGATGGATGTGGGTTGGTACCGAACATGGACTCAATCGTGTTAACCGGCATGATGGAACCATCAAACGTTATATTCACCACAAAGATAAACAAGAGAGTTTAAGTAATAACTTTGTGAGCGTGATTTACCCGGCTAATAATGGTAATCTGTGGATCGGCACATCAGGAAGTGGGTTGAACCAATTTAATCCTAGCACCGAAACTTTTGTCCGTTATCATTCTGATGTTAATTCATCATTTGCACTGAGTGGTGACACAATTAATTCTATATTCAAAGATAAAACGGGTATATTGTGGATCGGAACTACACTTGGTGGAATCAATAAATTAGACCCGCAACGCAAAAAATTCTCTCTTTATCAGCATAATCCAAATAATCCAAACAGTCTCACAATTTCGGATATATTTGGAATGCATGTTGATCGTCAAGGTATCATATGGATTGGTACAGCTGGGGGTGGTTTGAATAAATTCGATCCCATGACAGAACAGTTTACTCGTTACCAACATGATAAAAATCAACCTCAAAGCTTGAGTCATAACTTTGTTCATCCGATTCTTGAAGATAGTCAAGGCTTTATCTGGATTGGAACTTGGGGTGGTGGTCTCAATAAGTTTGACCCAAAAAGTGAAACATTTACAAATTATCGGCAAAATCCAGATGACCCACACAGTTTAAGTGGTAACCGGGTGCGCGCCATTGTCGAAGATGATTGGGGAAATTTATGGATTGGTACACACTTTAATGGCATCAATAAATTTGATGGCCAACGCTTTACCCATTATCGTCATCAGCCGGGTGATCATTCGACTTTAATTGATGATAATATCTGGAATATTTTCAAAGATAGTCGTGGAAATTTATGGATAAGTACTGGGCATGGTTTTGAATGGTTTAACCCCCAAACTGAGCAGTTTGTCCATTATCAACATGATAACAATAATCCTAATAGTTTAAGTAGTAATACGATCCATAATGTTTATGAAGATAAGCATGGTATCTTATGGTTGGCTACCCAGCAAGGATTTAGTAAGTTTGATCCCACAACGGAGCGGTTTACTCATTATTTTGAAGAAGACGGATTGCCTCACAATCGAATCCAAAGTATTCTGGCTGATGATCAGGGTTATTTGTGGATAACTACTATCAAAGGTATGGTTAGGTTTGACCCTCAAACCGAGACTTTCAAAACTTATGATATGAATGATGGATTGCAAGGAGATTTCTTTCGAGCTTGGGCTTATGCCAAATATCCAAATGGAGAGCTGTACTTTGGCGGTTCCAATGGACTTAATCGCTTTAATCCAGCCGAAATAACCGATAATCCTCATAAGCCTCCAGTTGTGTTGACCAATTTTTTGTTATTCAACGAACCTGTAGCTATCAGTGACGATTCGGTGTTAAACAAACACATAAGTGAGCTTGACTCTATTAGGATGACCCATGAACAATCTACTTTCAGTTTTGAATTTGCGGCTTTGAACTACACCTCATCAGCTAAAAATCAGTATGCCTATAAAATGGAAGGGTTTGATAAAGGTTGGACTAAGACAAATGCTCAACGCCGATTTGCTACTTATACCAACTTAGATGCTGGAACTTATACTTTTCGAGTGAAAGCCTCTAACAATGATGGTGTGTGGAACGAACAAGGTAAGCCAATCAAAGTCATTATTCTGCCACCTTGGTGGGAGACAATCTGGTTTAGAGGAATAGTATTAATATTGGTAATTGGTATAATTTTTGGTGGATTCTGGTGGCGAATTAATCTTATAGGACTTACGCATTGACAAATCCAAAAAAACATTATTCTAAATAAATTCAATAACTTAAAATAAATTATAGAGGGATTTTCCTGTGAACTTGAGAATCAAGATGTCTAATGCTAGGCATAAAATTT
>JAUCGN010000135.1 GCA_030378125.1 Thiotrichales bacterium HSG1
GTGGGCAACCAAAATAAGTCACCCACCCTAAATTTAGAAATTAATCACTTGACCATCCAATAATTTTGCCTAAGCCGGGTTGGGTCGGTGAAGTAAAGCGTTTGCGACCATTATAATGTTAATAAAACACAGAAATTATTAATTGGATTTATGTTTGGTCGGTTTTATTTCATTGTACCGATCCTACCCGGTTAGTTATTTGGTGGGAAATGATAATGTGTGTTGCACATATTACCCGGCTGATTTCCAATTATTATGGTGCTATTCCTAGGATTAAAACCGGAAGATCAATATTTGATACTCCCCTATTTTTTAAATCCCAAACGAACTGTTCAAAGTAACTAACTCCAGTGGACATTTCATCAGCTAAGTCTTTAATAGGAACGATTTCAACTCCAACTTCTATACCAGCCAATTTACTAAAAATAGTCATTTTTGCACAGACGTTATACACCATAAAAGCATATTTTCCAAATTGTACTTCTACACCAACTTTATCTTTGACAAAATCCATTTCTCTGAAAGGTATTTTACCAACAGATTTTGGTTGATAACCTTTAATGTAATGCTCATTAGAATAATCACACCGTACCTTATAATTTGTCCATTCCTTTGGAGTAAAATATTTTTTAAATTCTTTATTTAACTCAACTGGACTAAATAGCATTTTATCTGTCATTGTTTTTTCTTTACTTTTTTTATTTTTACATAATAAAGCATCTGCACATGTAATGACTTCTTTTATTTCCTTCAGATAAGATGGATATTCGGTTTCTATTTTTTCTTTACCAACATTGAAAGAATATTCAGCAGCTATAATCATAACAATTTTTCCTGTTGTGGTAATTTCCATTCACTTGGAACTTGCGATATTTTTCCAGTTGGCTTATGAACCGGTTTTCCTAATTCTCTTTTTCTCAATATTCCATTTTCCAAATCGTTAATTCTGCTTATTGCAATATCACAATATTCTTTTTCTTTGTCAATACCAATGACTTTTCGGTTATGTAATAATGCTGCTAGTAAGGTTGAACCAACTCCCATGAAAGGGTCCAACACTATACCAAACTCATTCGTCATAGACAAAATTAGTCTTTCTACCAGTTCAATTGGATATTGACAAGGGTGAATCGTTTTTTCCGGATGATTTGATTTAACATTTGGAATATCCCACATACAAGTATCAAAATCTGTGACAATTATTTCCCAAATATCAGAAGGATTTTTTCCTTTTGGGTTGCAAGAAAGTTGACCTTTCTTATTACCTTTAAAATGTCTTTTGCCGGGATATTTAGAAGGTACTCTAACTGGGTCTAAATTAAAAATATAATCATCAGCTTTAGAAAACCATAAGATAGTTTCATATCTTCCAGAAAACCTTTTCTTTGCATGTAATCCATGTCCAAAGTACCAGATAATCCGATTTCTTAACTTCATTCCCAAATCAAATTTAAATATGTCATAGTAGTAAATATCAAGTGGGAAAACTTCACCTTTTTCTATGTAATTACCAACTTGCCAACAAAAATTACCTTTTGGTTTTAAGATTCTGTAACATTCTTCTATAACTTGTTTCTGGAATACAAAATATTTTTTAAAGCTTTGACGGTTTTCGTATGATTTTCCTAGGTTATATGGTGGAGAACTAACGATTAATTCAACTGTTTCGCTTGGTATTGTTTTTAATAATTCTAATGTATCTGTGTTTGCAATCAGTACATCAAAAGGTTGTTCATATGTATTACTTGTTAATATATTTAATTTGTCAAACATTGATAATAAATGATGTATCCTTCTTAAAATAGTTGTCAGGTTAAATGATATTGATTTAATTCAATAAAATTAGTTTATTATGTGGGTTATTTATTGGCGGGCAATGGTTAATTAGTTACCCGGTTTACGAGTTCAAATACTTCGTTATACAAATTTATTTGTTCGATAAAGCTTCATTGATTTTTTGTTCAGTTTTGTATTGACTCAAAGCATAAGTAGACCAGATTGCGGCGGGTATCCAACCTATTAAAGTAAGTTGGTAGGGGCAGTTTGCGACCATTATTATGTTAATAAAACACAGAAATTATTAATTGGATTTATGTTTGGTCGGTTTTATTTCATTGCACCGACCCAACCCGGTCTGATACCAATTATTCTTTTACACCTAACAAAGCAAATGGTACGGGTATTTTTTCGGCAATTCTCTTGGCTTCTGTAAATGCTAAATCACGAGTATAAACACCATTTTCAACCTCTGCGTACAATTGTACTATTCCACCATAATATTTATATACAGAGGGTACATTAAAATCTGTATCAATTAAGTCTACTACCGTCATCTTTTTGCATTCATTTATTTTGTCTAACCAATACTCATGTGCTGTAAATATTATTGTTCGCCATTCATTATGGTATTGTTTCAAATTACTTTCGTTAGAGCAATTAGCTACTGCATATTGTGAAGAAAGTAAGGAAGCAATTATAGTTCTCCATTCTTGTTCAAACTTACTTTTTTCTTTTATTTCATAGTCAGCTCCTGTAGTTATTCCATCTTTAAGAAGTAAAATTTCGCATTGGATATCCCATGGTAACAATGATGGTATCACATGAAGTTCACGCATTAACCTATCAAAAATTCCGATTAACACAGAATATACTGAAGCAAAACTAGAAAAATCAACATTAATTGTTGTATCTATATGAACACTAGCAGCTTGTAAAGAACCTAGAATTGATTTTGTGTTATAAATAGAAGTAATTGCTGAAGACATACAATTAAACAAACGAACATTTAAAGAAGGGTAGTTTTCAAGCGTATTTAATCCATCTGGTGCGGCTGATTTATACGCCCTCTGCAATAAAATAACTGGAAGTGACGCACATTTCATCACAAAAGATAAAGCAATTGTTTCATCTTTGATAAATCTAGGAAGAATATATTTTATTGCATCTTTACGATAAAAAGTTGAAAAAAAGACGAAGTTAGCATAAAGGTCAGCGGAAAATTCAAAGCATAACATCTTTCTTGAAAAATCTTCAGATAAGCTATTTTTGTTATCAATATCCCATTCTGTAATCCCGAATAATTCAGTTATCTCATTTTTCACAGCTTCTTTGGATAAAAAAGAAAAATGCTCTAATTGTACATGTCCAATCTCATGCAAAATTACCCATAAAATAGATAAATTAGAAGCAATGATACGATATTCTTCTGGTTCAACATCCATAAAAGATATTGGATAAATACTTATAAACTGATGTTTTTCATAAGTATTTAAAAGTTCATCATCAAATAGAAAAGAATAATCTAAATATCGTATATCTACAACTTTGTTATTCTCATAATTATTAATTGCTAGTTTGGCATTAGGAAAAAACCAACTGGTTAATAAGCATTGAGCTTCATCAATAGCCAAAATCGTCCCAATAGAAATTACAATCTCATAACAAGATTTTTTCTTTGTAACTTTTGCAAAAAAACTATAGTCATAAGGATCGATAGATACTTTTAAATCCTGTCTTACTTCATGCTGAAGTGGAAAGAAGAACGGCAAAGCATATTTAAAAAGATGGTCTATATCTCTTTGAGCTCTCACTACATATTCATGAATGTCAGCAGCTATATCATGTGATTTTGCTTTTTGTTTACACTCTAAGACATATTGGTAACGTTCATTGACATTAAATTGTGCGAATTTATTCATCATCACACAGTGACTCCATATATTCACGAGCAATAAGCAAAGAAATGACACACACAGGTACAATATCTATTTCAGTCAATAAAATATCTGCAACTACAGCAGCAATTTCTGTACGACTCTTGTTTAAGTGGTTGTGGATTAACTTTTTAAAAATTTCGTTGTTACAAAGGATGGTTTTTATTTCTGGTAATTTTAAACGAAATATATTTTTTCCACGTTGTTGAAGACGTTTATCATCTTTGCCAGTAATTCCAAAAGATTTATTATCACTTTCTTGTCCAATTAATTTGTAGAGGTCATTATTGTTTAAGCTGTCTAGTTCAGAAACTTCTTTAAGAATTTTTGTGTTCATAATTTTACAAAATAACCATTCATAGATTGTTAGGGCAAAACGTTTTATCAGGACAACATTTATGTTAAGCGGCACTAGACAAGGATGTTAAGTGTCCGCTTCAACGCTTGGTTATCCTGAGTGTAGCCCGACCGTAGCAATTTGGAGAAGCAAGTAAGGGCGAAACGTTTCATCAGGATATCCAAACTATCAGACCAAATACACTCGACAAGTTGATATAACTCAGTTAATTATGATAATCTATCAAAAAAACCATGTCAAATAAAAACCTTAAATACTTAAAAAATGCCTGAAAATACCATTAAAACCGAACTAGCCATCACTGGAATGATGTGTGCCAATTGTGTCAACACGGTTGAACGAACCTTACGGAAAAAAACTCCCGGAATCGTAACCGCCAACGTCAACTATGCCACTGAAACAGCCACTATAGAATACCTCCCCAACCAAACTAACACCAACAACATATGCAACGCAATCAAAAAAGCCGGTTATGGTAGTAGCAATAATATTAAATATTTCATAGGACTTAACGCATTGACAAGAGAATTATAATATGAATTATTCCAAAAAACTATAGAAAAGAATCAAATGAGAGAAATAAGTTTCTTCATTAAGTTATGAGTAACTTCAAATCGTATAACACCAGTCATAACCGGATTCAAAAAACATAGTTCGTAGGGGTGGTGAAGCAAAGCGTTTGCGACCATTATAATGTTAATAAAACACATAAATTATTAATTGGATTATGTTTGGTTGGTTTTATTTCATTGCATCAGACCCTAGTGTGTCCTGAAGAAAAGTGTAAACTTTTCATGCTGTATTAAAGATGAGAGTTGGCCTCTCGATTTCGGCAATCCGATGCTGGAATCAAACCGCCCCATGCGGCTATCGTAAAGAGCGAGT
>JAUCGN010000136.1 GCA_030378125.1 Thiotrichales bacterium HSG1
AGCTTTTACTAAAACTCTAATAGTATCATAAGCATATGCTGCTGACCAATCAATTTCTTTAGTATTTGGATATTTATCCTTATATTCGTCTTGAAATTGTTGAGCTTTCTCATTAGCGGTGTCAAATATCAGAGGGGTTGCGACATGAATATCATTGGTGTAATGACCCGGATTACTCATTTCTCTAGGAAATTCATTGAACCCTTCTTTGAAATCCTGCTCAGAAAAACTAGAACCACCCAAAATTTTATTAGGTATACCCTTATCTTTAATTAATTTTACTATTTGTACGGCATCTTTAGCCTGAACAGCCAATAGAATAGCACCAGCTTGTTTTTGTTCTTGTTTTATAAGACGAACAATTCTAGCAAATTCTTGTTCCTTATTTTTATCATCATGGATTTTATGTTTGGTAGCATTCATGCCTAATTCTACACTGGCATTCTCAAACATTTGGGCTAAATAGGAGCCATAATCACTCTTATCATAAACTATGGTAACTTGATCAGATTTAAATACTTGTTTGACATAATGAGCCAAAAATTGTCCAGATGCACTGCCTTTGTAAATATTCCTAAAATACCATTCGTTATCCTGAGTCACTTCTACACTAACAGAACCAGGAGTAATAGCGGGAATTTTATGCTTTTTGTATACCTTACCACCGACTACAGAACAACCACTATACCAATGACCAATAACTGCAAGAGCTTGATCTTCTTTAACTATTCTCATAGCTTCATTATGAGCTGTCTTGTTTGGACCGCAATCATTTTTATCATTAAATTCTAACAATTGTAATTTTTTGTTATCAGATAAAAGTTTTTTATTATTAACTTTGTCTATATACAGTTTAATTGCATTAGTCATAGTCTTTCCGGCACTTTCTCCCATAGGTCCGGCAAAGGCTATATATATGGTTTCTCCCTCTTCTCCAATGTAATCTTGGGAAAACCATAGAACGACAAACAGGGCAATAGTAACCATTAAGAAAATATTGACTTTCATACTTTGTTTACTCTAATTTTTTTTAAATTTTTTGGTTTTCTATTTGTACAGGATAAGGTGTAAAGTGAGAATGTAAAGAATGGTTTATAATAGACTATACAACACCAACATAAACCGAAAAAATAAAAACAGTAAACCCACTCAAAAATGAATTATCTCATTTAAATTGATATCCTGCAAGAATAATGTTGGTTAGTCACTTTATCCCTTAATAGGAATTAAGTATTGACAAGAGTATTATACTCGACTATCAAGTTTTTGACTATATCTAGATTTGCGACAATTATTTTTTGAGTATTCAGATATTTAAATAATTGATTTTTAAGAAAGTCAATTTTTAGATAATTAAAAAATAATTTATTTAAAATCAACATCTTATAAAAAAACTTGATAGTTAAGTTATAAGATGGATCAGTCAATCAAAGCAAAAAAAGAACTAAATAAGAGAGTAGTCCTAACCTGTCAAAAAACAGTTCTTACTCCCTATAATGATTTCCCTACAAATGATAGAAAAATACAAATATGAATAAAGTAATAAGCAGTGGAAAAAAGTTCTCATCCTAGAAGTGATAAAAAGATTGAAAGAGAAATAGGTTGTGGAGATAATGCATCCGAAAAGACTTATTAAAGGAACCAGAATTAGTAAAAAATGAACAAAAATTATAAAATCTTTTCGGTGAATATATAAAGTCCATTAGCAGAACCTCAAACCAAAGCGGACCTGTCAATGAAAATCCTTGACCTATACATGTATTACAACGAAAACAATACGAAAATCTTTAGTGAAAACACCTGTATCTCACTCAATATGATATACTTAACATTCTAACAAAAATTATAAAATATTTGAATAATGAATATTTGCAAAAGATGTTTCGTAAATGGGCGAGTTCAAGGTGTAGCATTCCGTTACTACACTCAACGACAAGCACAAAATTTAGGGATAACCGGTTGGGCCAATAATTTAACTGATGGTCGAGTGGAAGTGTTAGCCTATGGAGAACTAGAAGCTGTCAATAAATTATGCTCATGGTTAAATAAAGGGCCACTTTTGGCACATGTTACTGAAGTCAAATGTCAAACAGAAACTGATTTTGACATTCCCAATAACTTTAAAATTAGCTAATCTAAGGTTGTTAATATGGAAACAGAAATTGTCAAAAAAACAGATAGTGCCAAAGAAATAGCAGAAACCATTGATCATGCTATGAGCGAATTTAATACGGCAATGAAGCGTAGAGAAGCTCTTATTGTCAGAATCGGTACTCAAACTACACAAATTATTAAATTTAGCATGATTGGTTTAGGAGTTCTAACTGTAACAGTATTTGCTCTTATTGTTATATTGTTATCAGATATGGGAGATATTACCCAACGTTTGGATGATGTCGCTGGTTATATGCGAACAATTAACGAGAATATTGTGGTAGTTGGTGAAAACATAAATGGCATGACAAAATCAATAAACTTGGTAAAAAGTTCAATAGATAATATGGATGAAAATGTAGCATCTATGCCAATCTTGAATAAATCTGTAACTAAAATCAGTAGCAATATGGTCACAATAAACAATAGCATCAATAAGATGACTGCTCATATAGACTCATTGACCATCAATATTGATGAAATGGGAGCCAATATGGCAATTATGACCCATCAAGTTGGTGGTTTGAATGGTAACCTTGCTGTTATGGGACATAATGTTGACAGAATGGCAGCTCCCATAAAAATGTTTCCATTCCCCTAACTAGAGCTACCATGTTTTGGAAACGTAGCAGGTCTCAATCCATCATGTGGAATTTATTTTATGCATGTTCCTAAAGATACATTTGTTATTTCGGGAATTAAGGTAAGGTATAATCTCCCGAAATAATTCAATCAAAAACTATCAAATAGCCATAAAAAATAACTTAAAACTTACCAATTATCATTCCACAGCTTTCATACTCAACCGAACTCGTCCCTGTTTATCAATCTCTAAAACTTTAACTTTAACAGTTTCTCCTTCTTTGAGTTTGTCACTGACTTTAGCTACCCTTTCTGCACAGATTTGAGAAATATGTACTAAACCATCCTTACCCGGTAAAATAGTAACAAAAGCTCCAAAATCCATCAACTTAGCAACCTTACCTTCATAGATTTTACCAACTTCAATATCAGAGGTAATTTCCTCAACTAAACGCCGTGCTTCCTTTCCAGCTTCCAAATCTACCGATGCAATTGTCACTAAACCTTCGTCGGTAATATCCACCACAGCACCAGTTTCATCGGTAATCGAACGGATAGTAGCACCACCCTTACCAATAACATCCCGAATTTTATCTGGCTTAATTTGGAAAGTAGAAATACGTGGAGCATATTTTGACATTTTATCCCGTGGCTCACCAAAACCTTTTGCCATCACATCTAAAATATGTAAACGACCTTCTTTAGCTTGGGCCAAAGCAGTTTTCATTATTTCACTGGTTATGCCATCAATTTTGATGTCCATCTGCAAAGCAGTTATGCCATCAGTCGTGCCGGCCACTTTGAAATCCATATCACCCAAATGGTCTTCATCACCCATAATATCGGACAATATCACGAACTTATCTTGTTCTTTAATCAAACCCATAGCAATACCAGCAACTGGAGCTATAATTGGTACAGCAGCGTCCATCAATGCTAGTGAGGAACCACAAACACTGGCCATTGAACTGGAACCGTTTGATTCAGTAATTTCTGATACGATACGAATTGAATAAGGAAAATCTTCTGGAGCTGGCATTACAGCTTGTACACCACGTTTTGCTAAACGACCATGCCCAATTTCCCGCCGTTTTGGTGAACCGACCCGACCAATTTCACCAACACAGTAAGGAGGAAAGTTATAATGTAAAATAAAATTATCTCTATATTCTCCTTCAAGAGCATCAATAACTTGAGCGTCACGGTCAGTACCCAAAGTAGCAACAACTAAAGCCTGAGTTTCACCGCGAGTAAACAAAGCTGAACCATGAGTACGTGGCAAAACTCCAGTACGCACTGTTATTGGACGCACTGTCTCGTTATCACGTCCATCAATACGATTTTTACCAGAAATTATATCTCCCCGTACAATATTCTTTTCTAACTTTTCTAATTCTGTAAATACTTGTTTTTCAGTCCACCCTTCTTCTAAACTGGCTAATTGACTAGCAATTTCTTTACAAGTAGTAGTAACTGTGGTACGCCGTAATAGCTTATCCGTAATTTGATAACCTTTTCTGAGACGAGATTCAGCTAACTCAAAAACTTTAGCAACTAGTTTTTCATCAATTAACTTAGGTTGCCAATCCCACTTTGGTTTTGCCACATTTTTAGCCATATCAGTAATGGCTTCAATCACAACTTGCATTTCCTGATGACCAAACAAAACTGAATTTAGCATAATATCTTCAGTTAATTCATTGGCTTCTGATTCAACCATTAACACTGCTGTATCAGTACCAGCCACGATCAATTCCAATGCTGAATCATCTAACTGAGTTAAAGTAGGATTAAGAACATATTCACCGTCTATGTAACCAACTCGTGCAGCTCCAATTGGACCATTAAATGGTAATCCTGAGATTGCTAAAGCTGCTGATGAACCGATTAAGGACGGAATATCTGGATCAATTTCCGGGTCCAGTGACATGACAGTAGCAACCACTTGTACTTCACAGTTAAAACCACTGGGAAATAAAGGACGTAGAGGTCTATCTATTAAACGAGAGGTTAAGATTTCTTTTTCACTTGGACGACCTTCCCGTTTAAAGAAACTACCCGGAATTTTTCCAGCAGCATAAGTACGCTCTTGGTAATCTACTGTTAATGGGAAAAAATCTTTATCAGAATCAGAATTATTGTCACCAACTACAGATACTAAAACAACTGTATCTCCCATGCTTACTACGACGGCACCATCAGCCTGTCTAGCTATTTC
>JAUCGN010000137.1 GCA_030378125.1 Thiotrichales bacterium HSG1
TTGCTGGTGTGATACTTGAATCTGAAGCTGCTCATTACTTCGATTTAGGTAAAAAAGACATATCTCCTTACATGACTTTCGTTTTTGATTCCATACCTGAAAAACGTGATAAGTTGACCAGTGCTTTACATGCTGACACAACTTCTCGTATACAAACAATCAATGAGCAACAGAATCCTAAGCTACATAAATTGTTACAAACCTTCATGCAGAAAACAGGCGGTCCATGTATTATAAATACTTCCTTCAATGTTCAAGGTGAACCAATTGTATGTAGTCCAGAACAGGCTGTTAATTGCTTTCTAAACAGTGGAATAGATGTACTGGTATTGGGTAATTTTATTGCCTATAAAAAAATCTAGATTTAATCTCGTATAGTTTTTCACTGATGTTACACAATACTATTACAAATTAATAACTTATACGTTAAAAATATTTGTAAATTACTGGTTTCTTTATTATTGTGTAACATCAATTATGAAAACGATTCAAACCATTCATCAATTGTCAATATGTTTTATACAATGACAAAAATCACAATTTAAAAATTATGACTCAATTCCCTAATATTCGGATGCGTAGAATGCGGCGTGATGACTTTTCTCGACGTTTAATGCGTGAAAATATACTCAGTAGTAATGATTTGATTTATCCACTTTTCATAGTAGAAGGTGAAAAACAACGAGTTGCTATTAACTCCATGCCAGACCAGTTTCGCCTGAGTATTGATGAGTTATTGAAAGAAGCAGCTGAATTAGTTGAATTAAATATTCCAGCTATTGCTTTATTCCCGGTAGTACCGATCGAAAAGAAATCTTTAGATGCAAGAGAAGCTTACAATCCAGATGGTCTAGCTCAACGAGCAGTTCGAGCCATAAAAGCAGAATTTCCTGATTTGGGTATAATAACAGATGTAGCTTTAGACCCATTTACTACTCATGGCCAAGACGGTTTGATAGATGATGATGGTTATGTGATAAATGATGAAACAGTAGCAGTTTTAGTAAAACAAGCTTCTTCTCATGCCGAAGCTGGTGTAGACATCGTAGCTCCTTCCGATATGATGGATGGCAGGATAAGTGCTATTCGACAAAATTTGGAATTAAATAACTATAGAAATACTAAAATTTTAGCATATTCAGCTAAGTACGCTTCTAGTTTTTACGGACCATTTCGAGATGCAGTTGGTTCAGCTGGAGCATTGAGCGGTGGTAATAAATATAGTTATCAAATGGACCCAGCAAATACTGATGAGGCACTGCGTGAGGTAGCTTTAGATTTACAAGAAGGGGCTGATATGGTGATGATAAAACCGGGTTTGCCATACTTGGACATTGTTCATCGAATTAAAACAAAGTTTGGAGTTCCAACTTTTGTCTATAATGTTAGCGGTGAATATGCTATGATTATGGCAGCAGCACAGAAGGGTTGGTTGGATGAAAATGCTGTAATGTTAGAATCTTTACTGGCATTTAAACGGGCTGGGGCAGATGGTATTTTGACCTATTTTGCTAAGAAAGCCGCTTTAGCTCTCAATTGACAGTTTTAATTTCCTATGCCTTGCGTGGGAATACATATCGTGACTTTACAAATGTCATTTCTTAACAAAAAAATGTAGAATAATACTGGAGCATTATAGAATGCCTTTATTTTATATTATTGGAATTGCAATAAATGTCGTCATTTTTACCCTAGCCATAATCTGGGCTATAAAAGAGTGGCGAAAAACTGATTACCCTAAAGATAACAAAGATAAATAATGCAACATATTGATACTCTCATATATGCTGGCTGGATCATTCCAGTCGAGCCAGAAAATACTGTGCATGAACAGTACGCTATTGCAATACAAGATGGTAAAATTGTAGCTGTATTACCAAGTGATGATGCAGTGAGGCATTTTTCAGCCCGTATTACTTATCGTTTAAATAACCATCTTTTAATACCCGGTTTAATTAATGCCCACACTCATGCTTCAATGACATTATTGCGCGGATTTGCGGATGATATGCCATTGGAAAAATGGCTAAATGAGTATATTTGGCCAGTAGAGAAAGCTCATATTGATAGAAATTTTATTGCCGATGGAGCTAAATTAGCTATAGCTGAGATGTTACGTGGTGGAGTTACTTGCTTTAACGATATGTATTTCTTTCCAGATGTGGTTGGAGAAGTTGCTAATCAGGCTGGAATTAGGGCTATTTTAGGTTTAATTTTGATTGACTTTCCAACTGCTTATGCTCAAGATTCTAATGAATATTTACAAAAAGCTCGTAAAGTACAAGAACAATTTAATGATAACCCATTGATTCAGACAGCTTTAGCTCCACATGCACCTTATTCAGTTTCAGATATTTCATTGAAAGCCGGCAAATTACTAGCGGAAGAATTTGATTTACCCATCCATATTCATCTTCATGAAACTTTAACTGAGATTAAAGAAGCGGTTAAAAAGGATGGTGAACGACCTTTAACTAGACTAAGAAAGCTCAATTTACTTTCTCCTAAATTGATAGCAGTGCATATGACTACTCTTAAAAATGAAGAAATGGCTATATTGGCAAAACATGGAGTGAATGTGGTTCACTGTCCAGAGTCAAATTTAAAGTTGGCCAGTGGTACTTGCCCGATTTCTAAATTACAACAAGCTGGAATCAATGTAGCTCTTGGTACTGATGGTGCTGCTAGTAATGATGATTTGGATATGTTAGGAGAAATGCGAACTGCCGCTTTACTAGCTAAAATTCTCAGTAAAGATGCCAGTAGTATTCCGGCTAGTACCGCGTTACAAATGGCGACTTTAAATGGTGCCAAAGCATTGGGAATAGATGATGTTACCGGTTCTTTAATTGCGGGTAAATCTGCTGACATAGTTGCAATTGATATGAGTGATATTGAAACTCAACCAATTTATAATCCATTATCCCAACTCGTATATGCAGTTGGAAGGGACAAAGTGACCGATGTTTGGGTGGCAGGTAAACATTTGTTAAAATCTAGGACTTTGACTTCTTTGGATATACATGACATCAAAACTAAGACTCATTTATGGCGGGATAAAATATCTGCTAGTCGACAAACCTAAAGAAAATGTGCATAGAATCAATAGAATCTTACTGCATTGATTTTTTAAGAAATAGGATGCATGATGCTCAAGTTTTTTGGAATTTATAAATATGTTTAAATATCAGTATGTTATATAAAATCAAGATTGAACTTTTGCTCTCATCATTATATACAAGTATTTTATTTTAAATGGTTTTTCGGTCGAGTAGCCCTTGGGAACTTCCCCCAAAGGCTCTCACAGAACTGTACATGAAACTCTCACTTCATACAGCTCTTATCATTCAACCTTCTTATATATATTACCAATGAGCAAGTAAGCCAGGATGTTTTCTTTGAAATTTTATAACTCTTCGCATTGCTTGAGCATAATTTTTCAATGATTTATATTTCCGTTTTGCCCAACGACTGAGCTTCCTATTGAAATGTTGCAACACCCATTTGATGGAGTATATTGTAACTTTACCATAGTATTCTACCCAGCCACGCAACTTACTTTGACTATATATGAGTATATCTTTAATTTCTCTTTGTACCCAGAATTGCCATGACCATGAGTTGATTTCTGCCCGTATCCGTTTGGCTGCTTTGCGACTCACTTCTGGTATAAACCCAACCAAAAATTTACCACTTCGGCATTTTATTAGTTTGGGACAAAAAGTAAATCCTAAAAAGTCAAAACTGATACATTTAAAATCAGCAGTATGTTTCCAACTTTTGCAGTAGACAATTTTGGTTTTCTCAGGATGTAATGTTAAACCGCATTCTGTAAACCGTTGGAGCAGTTTGGTATGGAGTTGTTCAACCTCCTGTTCACTTGTACAATGACAGATAATATCATCCGCATAACGTACAAATTGGATGTCTTTACAATACATTTTCATCCACACATCAAATACATAATGTAGAAACAGGTTCGCTAATAGCGGACTAATAACGCCACCTTGCGGTGTTCCTTTTCCTTTATGCTCCATTGTCCCATCTGAATACTGAACTGGTGCTTGCAACAATCTCACGATATACAATTGATGCCACTTTTCGGTGACATGTTTATCGACAGCTTTTAACAATAGGTCATGGTCTATGTTGTCAAAGAATCCTTTGATGTCCATATCCAGCACCCAAGGACGTTGCCAACACCTTTGCTTCACCAGCATTACCGCTTGTTGTGCTGATTTATTTGGTCGGTATCCATATGAATCGTCATGGAAGTGAGCTTCCAATTCGGGTTCTATCTGCATTTTGACAACCATTTGAGCTATTCTGTCAGCTACGGTAGGAATGCCCAATGGGCGTGTCTTTCCATCAGCTTTGGGAACTTCTACCCGTTTGACTGCCTGTGGAAAGTAACTGCCTGATGACATACGATTCCAAAGTTTATACAGGTTGCTTTTGAGGTCTTGCTCAAAGTCCGCAAGACTTTGTGCATCAACCCCAGCACTACCCTTATTAGCTTTGACTCGTTTGTAAGCATCAAAAATCAGTTGCTTTGGTATATTAAAAGGTTTTGTCTGATTCACTAATGTCCTCCTGTTTATCAGTTGTTCCAATCAATCAGACTGAATGATTGCGTTCCTTCGCTCCATGTCCATTACAGACACTTCATCACTACTACGAACGCATCCGCCCCTGTGCTTTGCTTTGGAATTCTTTTGAATTCCTTAACATCAAAACGACAGGTTCTCCTGTTCCGTATTTAAAGCCTATATGAAGTTCATGCCTTCTCTATGCCGACTGCCGTCACATCCGTAATCCGCTCACGTCGTAACTTATCCCTGACTTACCCTAGAAACTCAGGTTTTGACAGTATGGTTGCACTTTCGACACCTCATCAAAGGTTCACTTGCGTTCATCTCCATCATACACACC
>JAUCGN010000138.1 GCA_030378125.1 Thiotrichales bacterium HSG1
GTATTGAAAGATGGTCAGGAAAATAAAAATATAGAGAATTTTTCGTTGGAAGATTTAAATCGTCCTGAATTCTTGTTCTCATGTATCCAGTGTCATGATAATTGTCAGAATCAGGATTCTAACAATAATTTTAATTTTTGAGCAGGATTTAACAGATTATAGAGATGAACCGGATTTTTAAATCAGTTTGGTTTAATCCTGAAAATCTTGTTCAAAAAATCTAAATGTAGGAGGGATGCTATATTTTAGCATTAATAATTGTGACTTATAAAGTTAGATGAATAATATTAACAATATCTTAGAAAAGATATCCTTACTTTCTGAAGAAGAACAGTTTTTTATAGCAGATATTATTAGTAAAAGAACTCATGATTTAAAACGAATGCAGATCGTTTTAAGAACGAGGGAAGTAGAAAAAAATTATGAAACTGGTAATTTTGCTTCTGGTAATGTCAATGATTTAATGAAAGTTCTTAATGATAATTAAATTGATGTAGGTACGCATGACGAAGTATATTAATTTAGCCTTAGTGATAGTTTAATGGTTTTTAATCCTGAAAATCCTTAAATCCTGCATAATCTTGTTCAAAAATCTAAATATTAGGAGGAATGCTATATTTTAGCATTAATAATTATGAATTACAAATCAATATGTTATTTTTTGTTTTTGATGATGATGGGGTCGGTGGGGTATGCGGCTGATATTACGGTATGTGCTAGTAGCTGTGATAAATCCACAATAGCAAGTGCTATCTCAGATGCTAACAGTGGTGATAAATTAATTTTATCTGCCGAAACGTATACTGAATCTGGACTTACCATTAATAAGAATTTAACAATAACTGGAGCAGGTGCAGGTAAAACTGTTATACAAGCACATGGAACTAAAGGTTCAGCAACTGACCGTGTTTTTAGTATTAATAATGGTATAACCGTTACAATTGAAAAAGTTACTATTAGATATGGTAAAGCTGATAAAGGAGCAGGAATTCATAATTATGGAAATTTAACAATAAATAACAGTACGATCAAAGATAATGAGGCTAGTTGGGGTGGTGGTTTAAAAAATGAAGATACTGCTGGTACAGTAGAAATAAATAACACAACTTTCAGTGGCAATAAAGGATTATCTGGTAAAGGTTCTGCTATTACAACTAATTCTGATATTGAATTAAATAATTGTACCATAACAGGTAATACTGTTAATGATGCTGGAGCTATTAGAAGATATGGTGGCACCGTCACAATAAAAAACTCCATTGTAGCGGGGAATGGGACTAGTGATTGTAGGGGAGCTATCGTCTTCTCAGGAAAAAATTTGGTAGGAAATGGCACAGGTTGTTCTACCACTAACACAACATCAGTCACGATAGGCGATGTATTAAACACAACTTTAAATGCCGATGGAACCCATCATTTGGTAGATGGTGGCGATGCCATTGGGAAAGTTACTGGTTCAGGTTGTGCAGAGAAAGATCAACGTGGAATAGATCGTGATGACCCTTGCGACATCGGAGCAGTCGAATTCATACCAGCAGCATCCTTAACTTTAGCACCAACTTCAGCCAATTTTTCCGAAGGGGCTGGTGTAGGTGCCTTAACCGTTACGGTAACTCGTAGCGGCACCGGAGATTTAACTGTAACTCTTACTACTAGTGGTGATACTGATGAAGTTATTGTACCTACTTCAGTTGATATTCCTGATGGTAGTGATTCAATAACCTTTGATATTGATGCTGTTGATGATACTGAATTGGATGGAGACCAAACAGTAACCATAACCGCAAAAGCTTCTGGTCATTCAGATGGTACTATTGATGTCACAGTTGAAGATGATGATAGTCCGGGTATAACTACCAATCCAAGCAATCCAACTGTTGCAGAACCAGACAACACAACCAACGTTGGAATCAAACTAAAAACTGAACCAACACATGAAGTTACAGTCAACATAACCGAATCTAGCGATGAATGTGATATACCTGTCCCAACAATACTCACTTTTGCTACTGGAGTTTGGAATGTAGAACAAAATGTAACAATAACAGCAGTTGATGATAGTGCTAATGATGGTAAGGGTTGTGCTCAAGCATTTAAAGGTTTAGGAGCAACCGTATGGGTGACTGAGATAGACCCAATATGTGCGTTACAAGCGGCTATGGAAGGTTATCGTGTAGTAACAATGGAACAAGCTGCTGCATTGGCTGATATTTTTGTGACTACTACTGGTAATGTTAGTGTTATTACTCATGAACACATGCAACAGATGAAGAATCAAGCTATAGTGTGTAATATTGGTCATTTTGACTCGGAAATTGAAGTTGCCAAAATTCGTCAATACGAGTGGGAAAATATTAAGCCTCAAGTTGATCATGTCATTTTTCCAGATGGTAAGCGTCTTATTTTATTGGCAGAGGGTCGGTTAGTTAATTTAGGTTGTGCTACTGGTCATCCAAGTTTTGTAATGTCCAATTCCTTTACTAACCAAGTATTGGCTCAAATTGAGTTATGGCAACATAGTGATCGTTATGAAAAGAAAGTTTATGTATTGCCTAAACATTTAGATGAAAAAGTAGCTAGAATGCATCTGGAACGTTTAGGAGCTAATTTAACTAAATTAACCCCAACTCAAGCCAATTACCTAAACATATCTGTGGATGGTCCTTACAAACAGGAACTTTATAGATATTAATAATTTTAAAAGTTTGAAAGGATAAAAACCTTTTGACTTTAATTAAGAGTAGTCCTAAACTAAAGATAGCTTCCAAAATATGGCAAATTTGCCACTACCCATTTCAGGACTGCTCAATTAAGAATTAAAAAATCCCTTTCATTAAGAATTAAGAGTTAAAATGAATGTAGGTATCTTGCTAATTACTCATGACGATATAGGTTCTGCTTTGGTAGAGAGTTTAGAGAAAATGTTAGGTGGTACTTTACCTTTGCAGGTTAAAGTATTGCCTATTCGTTATGATAATGAATTCTTTGAATTTTGTTACCATGCAAAAAGGATTTGTAACACTATCAGCAAAGAACATGGAGTTTTAGTACTTACCGATCTATATTCGGCTACACCTTGTAACATAGCCAAAAATTTGATTCCAGATTGTAGAGTGCGAGTTATAACCGGAGTAAATTTTCCTATGTTGGTAAAAATTATGAGTCATTCTAAATGTGATTTAGACAAGTTGGTAAGTGTAGCCATATCAGGTGGTTGTCAAGGAATATTAGACGTTAATTCTACTATAGAAGATTAATCATTAATTAAAGTTAAAGGCTTTGTGACGATTTGGTACGATTCATTTAGTACAACAAATTAACGGAATAATTGAGTAAGTCCTAGAATGAATTTTGTACTACACTACTCGGAATATTTTAATTCTTTTATTAATTTTTCGTAATAAATACAAGAATTAAGAAAAATCATGTTAAAAAAAACCCTTACCATTGTTAATAAACTAGGTTTACATGCACGAGCAGCAACCAAATTAACTAGATTAGCTTCACAGTTTGAAAGTTTAGTTTTGTTAAAACATAAACGACAAGAAGTCAATGGCAAAAGTATTATGGGAGTGATGATGTTGGCAGCTAGTAAAGGTTGCGAAATAGAATTGTCTGTTGATGGAAATGATGAAAACGAAGCCATGTCAAAATTAAGCGATCTCATCAAAAATCGTTTTGGAGAGGAAGAGTGAGTTTAACTTTGCATGGCATTGGAGTTTCAAAAGGTATAGCAATTGGTAAAGTACATGTAGTCCGCCGTGATGCTTTAGAAATTAGTCGCAAAACTTTAACTCAAGTTGATACTGAAGTTGTACGTTTTAAAAATGCTATCAACTTGGCTCGCCAACAATTAGAACATATAAAAGAACAAATACCTAAGAATATTGATGTAACCGCATTTATTGATTCCCACCTGTTAATGCTGGAAGATAGTCTCCTAACCAAAGTTCCAATTGATTTAATTTACAAACATAGTTGTAATGCAGAATGGGCTTTGCAAATGCAAGGCAATGATATTATAGAAGTTTTTGAAAATATGGATGATCCATATTTAAGTTCTCGTAAAAATGACATTGAACAGGTAATCACCCGTATTCAACGCATTTTGCATGGCCATTCTGACGATGTAGCATCTGATACTGTAACAGTAGGTTTGGCGAACACTATAATTTTGGCTGATGATTTAAGTCCTGCTGATACCATATTAATGCAGCATCAAGGCATATTAGCATTTGCTACTGAATTTGGAGGTATCAACTCCCATACCGCTATTTTAGCTCGCAGTTTAGGTATTCCAGCTATTGTTGGATTACGCAAAGCACGTCCTTATATAAAACCTGATGATACTCTTATAATTGATGGTGAACAGGGAATTATTTTTATATCACCAGATATGCATAGTTTGCAGCATTATCAAACACGCCAAAATGAACAAAAATACTTCCGAACGACATTAAGTAAAATAAAATCTGCTCCAACTGTGACTCAAGATGGAGTTCCCATCACCCTACATGTTAATATCGAATTTCCGGAAGATATGGAGGTAGTGAAGCGGGTTGGTGGCAAAGGAGTTGGACTGTATCGTACTGAATTTTTGTTTATGAATCGGCACAGTCCGCCGGAAGAAGGTGAACATTTTGATGCTTATCTTAAAGTTATTAATGCATTACAAGGTGGACCAGTTACAATACGCACTCTCGATCTTGGAGCCGATAAACAAACATCGGGTAGTCATACGGCAGGCTGTAATTCTGCTCTTGGCTTACGAGCTATTAGATTATGCCTAAATAACGCCACATTATTTAAACCTCCATTGCGAGCAATTTTAAGAGCTTCAGCATTTGGTCAAGTACG
>JAUCGN010000139.1 GCA_030378125.1 Thiotrichales bacterium HSG1
TGCCTTAGAAAGTCTAGCTCGTGCCACTCATTTTATATTTGATAAAACTGGTACTTTGACTAAAGGTAGATTACATTTATTAGCTACCCATATCTTTACAAAATATAGTAAAATTAAATGTTTACAATATGCTATAGCTTTAGAACAACAGTCTGAACATCCAATTGCCCAAGCCTTCAAATCTAACTCAAAATATATTCAACTAAAAGCTGAAGAGGTAGTTAATTATCCGGGAGCCGGTATTCAAGGCAAGATAGATGGAGAGCAATATTTTATCGGGACAGCAATTTTCATCAAAAAAATGACTGGTTTAAATCCTGATCCCCAATTATTACGAAATTTACAACAAGATGGTAATAGTTTAATTTTATTAGCTAAAAAATCCAAATCCTCCCAATTTATGGCTGCTTTTGTGTTAGGTGATGAAATTCGTGCTGGTAGTAAAAAACTAATCCAATCTTTAAAAAAACAAGGTAAATCAGTTGGTTTATTAAGTGGTGATCACATAACTGTGGTGCAAAGAGTTGCAACTGAAATTGGAATAGATATAATAGGTGCTGCTATGACTCCAGAGGGTAAATTACAGCAAGTTAAAGCCTTACAAACTCAAGGAGCGATAGTAGCAATGATTGGTGATGGGGTGAACGATTCCCCAGTTTTGGCTCAGGCTCAGATTTCGATTGCAATGGGTAGTGGAACTCAAGTGGCTCGTACCAGTGCTGATATGATTTTATTGACTGAGCAACTTCCCAACTTATTGATCGGCATAAATACTGCTCATAATACTCTGAAAATTATTCGGCAAAATATAATTTGGGCTATTGGTTATAATCTATTGGCTTTACCAGCTGCAGCAATGGGTTGGGTGGCTCCTTGGATGGCAGCAATTGGCATGTCCCTCAGTTCTTTACTAGTGGTTACTAATGCATTGCGATTGACTGTTCATCCTCCACTTGATGTTGAAAAGTTATAGATTACTATGTTGAAGCAAGAAAAAATGGAACAGTTATTTGGAAAAACTGTCACAGAGGAACAGCCTTTAAACTATGCATCAGAAATTAGTTTATTGTTGTTCACTACGGTGGTGGTTTTTGTTTTTACTGGTCTATCTTATCTGCTCAAGACTGATTTTCAAAAAAACTTGGCTACAAATACTGACAATCAAACTGCACATAAACAATTACTTAAAGTCAAAAAAATAAATGATCTTACACCTACACCTAAAGATAATCTTATTACCACATTCCAGCATGAGAGTTTATGCCGTAACGTTCCAGCACCACCCATAATTCAATCAGCGTTGGAACAATATAAAACATCATCTATTTTTCAATTACCATCTGAGTTTCGTAATGGTATAACTTCACCTAATAGGCTAACACCATCCAAAATAATTTATCAAGCATTAACTGAGGAATTTAAAGGAGATTTGTTGAATTGGTCTGCAAATATTAACCACTTAACAATAGATTTTAAAGATGCTGTTTTTAATGTTGGTGGTTTTGAAATTACTCAACAATATCAGTTTGTTTTAACCAAATTTTGTCCTCGTTATATTTCATTGTTAAATAGGTATGCGAACAATATAGAAGCAATCAGTATTGAAGGTCATAGTTCTTCAGAATGGAATAGTAGTAATTCTATTGATGATGCTTATCTCAATAATATGTTGCTTTCTCAGCGAAGAACTAATGCGGTGTTAGCATATTGTCTACGTTTACCAAAAATGGAACCTTACAAAAACTGGTTGCGTAATACATTGATAGCTAGTGGATTATCTTCTAGTCGTTTAGTTATGGATAATGAAGTAGAAAATGCTCAGCATTCTCGGAGAGTAGAATTTAAGATTTATGTTCATTCTGAATAGTTAGAAATAACTAGGGCAACCATAAAGGATTGCTCCTACATAATATTGTGAATTGTAGGGTTAATCCCTTGTGGTTACCCCAAGTTGAAGTTATTTCAGATACATTTCTTACTTTAAAGAATGAGAACTAAATCACCAATTTGTCAAACCAAACCTTCCATGTTTTCAAAACTCCAAAAGGTTTAACGATATAACTGTAAGAATTAACTTTAAAATATGTTAAATAATATACATATAGTCTGAGTTGGCATAACCCATCCGGGTAATATCGGTGCAGCAGCACGTGCTATGAAAACTATGGGACTATCAAAAATGTGCTTAGTACAGCCAAAACAATTTCCTAATGCCGATGCTACTGCTCGGGCTTGTGGGGCTGATGATATTCTATTTAATGCTCAAGTTTTTGATTCTTATGAAGAAAGTTTGAAAGATTATAGTTTGGTATTCGGGGCAAGTGCCAGACAAAGAATGATTACCTGGCCAGTTTTAACTCCTACCGCTTGTGCAGAACAAACATTGCAAATTCAGGCTCCAGTCGCTATAGTTTTCGGTAGAGAAAATTCTGGATTAACTAATAAAGAGTTGGAACATTGTAATTATTTGGTGCAAATTCCCACTGATGAAAACTTTAGTTCCTTAAATGTGGCAGCAGCAGTACAAATTATTGCCTATGAATTGAGAATGGCAGAGTTTAAACATAATAGTCTTGCTTCCTCATCATTACCCACCCCAGTTTCTGCTGAAACTATGGAACAGTTATACCAGCACCTTGAGCATACTTTGATTGATATTAACTTTCTAAATCCTAACCAACCAAGACTATTGATGAGACGCTTACGGCGTTTATTTAATAGAAGTCAACTAATTGATTCTGAAGTTAATATTTTAAGAGGGATACTAACTGCTATGCAAGAAAAACATAAAATGTAGGGGTATTCCTGAATGAAGTAGTGGTAAACCTACCAGATATCTCTCATCGGGTAGTCCTGCAATGTATAGTGATAAATCTATTAATTACTTGATATTTAACAGTATTTTTAGAACAAACAGTATTCTGTGCAGGACTACCATATATTAATATCTTGTTTGGTCAGTTTCATTATTTTTAGTGTAAGCTATTAACAACAAATTCGGTAATTTTATCTGGTTTTTGTATATCTGCCATTACAATACCAGAATTCTCAATTTGCTTACGGACATCACTAAAAGCTTCAAATAATTTACTTTTAGTATTTTCAGGAGCTTTATAAGCAAATAAAGTTGTATCTAAATGAGCATGACCATACAATTGTAACTGATTAATCTTAGTCAACCATACTAAACCATGTTCTATAATTTCAGTAGACTTAGTATGTCTAAAATGAATTGGTTTAATAATCTGTTGTTTTTTACCAACAAAAGGTAAACGTAATGTATATTTATCATCACCAACAGAAGCTTTTTTAAATTGAGAAGATAAATTATTTATTTGCAATAATTTCCTAATTTTTTTGGCAATTTCTTCCTCATGTTGTTTTTTATGAACAAAATTATGGTGAACATGATACTCAAATAGTTCATTAACAGTGTTTTCAGGATTGGTACTGAAAATTACCCTGTTATTACTATAACGAATAATATCCTCACGAGGTCGAACTAATTCAGCATAAAGATCAGATGAATTATAGTCTAGTAATTCTTGTATACGTTTTAACTCAGCTTGGATAATTTGTACTGTATATTTGAACAGATTGTTATCTAATTTTTTAAAGAAATGAGTAATTCTTTCATGTTGTCTGGTATTTAATACCTTAAAAAATAATTTTCTGGTTGCTGGAATATATAGCACAACACCTATACTGACAAATTCTTCTGTTTCAGAATAAGGTTGGAATCGGATAATGTTGTATTTGCAAGCATATCTCATTTTAATCTCTCCCAAATATTACCATTTGCATCTTTAGTAAGATATTGTAGCGTTTTTTCTAAATTAAAATCATTGTTCCATTCTTGTGGTATCATAGCTAATATTGACTCCCATGTCTCCAAAGCAAGTTTCATTTTATTCTGATAAATTTCTCTATCAATTAAATCAAAATCACTATTTTCTCTAAAAACATGAAAGTTCCAGAAATCAATTTGACTAAAACGATTATCAAAAATTAAATTGTGATCAATTATATATAATTCTTTATTTTTCCAAAATAAATTTGGATTGCCACCGAATTCTGATAATGTGCGATCTTCATTACGAATCCAAAGATCAAATATTAATATATCTTTTTTTAATGAAATAGGAATTTCTTTAATTGATTCATATTTCAATTCAGTAACGGATGGTACTTCTTCAGAACCAAATACATAACCATCACCAAGTTCATTTCCTTCTCCATCATAAATTTCAATAAGAGCAATATCTACATATAATATTTGAAAGGATGGTATGGGTAATTGTAGAGCTTGTGCTAATTTTGCACCAATAAATTCTTTTATTAAACCAGAGTTTCCAACATTTTTACCTTTGACATAATAAACCTTTCCATCAGAAGATTTACATAAAAAAGGTTGTGTAACACCATGTGTAGTCCGTTTTATAATTTCTGTTATTTCTATCATTTTTTTTCTGAATTACCATATATAGCACTTCCCGAATAGTTATAATACAAAAATATTATTTATTTATCACATATTTAACAAATACTTTTGTATCTTATCCAATCGGGAACTGCTATACACCAACAACTCTCGCAATACCTGCCAAAGGAATTTTTTCCAGTAATAATTTGTCAATTAAATCCTTTCTTGAAAAATACAATTAGTTGGCTCCAAAACAAACTGTCTACCACAATCTTTACAAGCATATTTTTGTTTTCCATTATGCAATACTTCGGACAGTTTTACATATTGACAACCCCGTAGTTACAAAGGGAATCAAAACCATCTTTAGATTTAATAGAAGTGAAGTCAAAACCTAACCAAGAAGAAAAGCGTTCAAGTAGATGAGCAT
>JAUCGN010000140.1 GCA_030378125.1 Thiotrichales bacterium HSG1
TAAGTTGCGTAAAGGAATTATGTAATTTTAAAATATAAATTATATGTATATTAAATTTAACTATTTATATAGTAACTTATTGTATTTAAATAGTTTCATAATATGATGACCTTGTCAATGCGTAAGTCCTATAAAGTTAAATGGTAAATCTGGATTTTCTTCAACCATTTTACCTATTTTTAACCAATAGTCTAATTGTCCATTAATGCTACGATGATGGTATTTGGCTTGTTGTTGTGCTGTATACATAAATTCATCAGAAATATTTATGGTTGTTTGCATTATTTATTTCCTCAAAATTGTTAAGTGAGTTAGATATGTTCAATGTACTATTTATCTACTTTGTTTTAAAAGGTGTAATGCTAGAGTGTTATGGTACGCATTTTCATTTAGCTCACCAAATATATTAATTATATAATATCTGTTTTTTTCGTTTGTTGTGTTTCTATAATGTTGAGCTTTTCGGCTATAACCATTTTTATAAATGCTTCTCTATTTATACCAATATCCTTGATTTTACTGTCCATTATCTTAAGTAGATTTTTTGGAAAGTATATATGTACATCCTCACATTCCTCATATTGTTGGTTAAGAACAGAAGTTAGTTTTTGAGCTTTTGAAAAATCCATATATTCAGATATATCATCATTATTATCAAATTTTTCATCTAACTCTTCAGCAGTTATTATTTTCATATTTTTTGTCCTCATAATATCAATAGTTCGGACAGTTTTTAAAAACTGAGCTTAGTTAAAATTATAACTTATTGAAATTTAAATGTTTTATTATTTTTCTTTGAAATAAAAAATTACTTTAATAACAATATGTTATAAAAACTGTCCGAAGTATTGAATATGATATTTCTTTTTTTCTTGATCTACGAGTGCTAATGATTCTTATACTATCATTCCTAAATGTAATAATTGAAGTATAAAATTTATCACCTATCAATCCAGTAACAAAAAACCTTTTCTCAGAAGTACTGGTTGATGGATAAATTATCGAATTTTTATCATAAAATATTTTTTTAGATTCCTCAAAGTCAATACCATGTTTTTCTTTATTTATATGACTTTTATTAATATCATGTTCAAATTTCAATTTATATCTCTATATAAATGCTATCTGTTTGTTATAATTTTTATGTTAAAAACAAGTAAGTGGGGTGCTACGTCCTGACTAAATTCCCACTCGGGTGAGTTGGAACTAAAAAATTAACCACCGGGACAAATAGACTCACAAGGTACGCCGTCTCCATCACGGTCTAATTTTTTGTAACCACAAGTTCGTAATTGGTAATAGGCTAATTATCATTCCCAAACTCCAGTTTGGTAACGCAATGTTTAGGAGTTCCGCTTCAAGTTAAAAAATGATAATTCAAGTGTTTTTAATAGTCTATAACGAAGCAGAGCTTCTTGGCAGCGTGTTACCAAACTGGAGTTTGGGAACAATTTAAAGTTTTTTTAGTTCATCTTCAGGAATATTAAAAGAAATATTTTTATACCATGTATCCAAAAAACCAAAAATAGCATAACTTGCGTAAGTTTTTCCGGTATTATTATCTCCACAAATAATCGTCAAATCCCCTAACTCAATAGTTGTTTCTTTGTCAAAAATACCCAAATTTTTAAATATAAATTTCATATGTTTTATTAATTAAGTTGACATTATCCCCATAAGACCAAGTGTGCAACCTCAGTTACCGACCCAATTTAACCTTAAAACGGCTCCAAAATCTCCTTCCGCCGATTCCATCTAACAACTTGATGTGGTCTCCAGATATGTATGGTTCTACATCACCCAATAATGCTTCTTCTCGTGCTAATAAAATGTTTTTAATAAAGTTAAATGGTAAATCTGGATTTTCTTCAACCATTTTACCTATTTTTAACCAATAGTCTAATTGTCCATTAATGCTTCGATGATGGTATTTGGCTTATTGCTGTGCTGTATACATAAATTCATCAGAAATATTTATGGTTGTTTGCATTATTTATTTCCTCAAAATTGTTATAGAAATAAGGAGGACTGTATTGTACATTTTATCCCGTTTTTTTCAATTGACCAGTCAGATATTTGTGAACAATATTAGATAATAATGTTTGATAAGACATTCCTTCTTCTATAGCCTTCATTTGCATACTTTTAAAGTCCTTTTCGTTCATACTAAAATTAACGTTATGTGTTTTTGTAAAGGTGTTTGTTGCAGCCTCTTTATATTTCTGCAGATTTTCTCCTTTTGATACCCACTCCCCACAATTAAAAGAATCAAGAATTTCTTGTTCTTCTATATCTAAATTATAGTTTTTTTCAATCATTTTTGTCCTCTGTATATTTCTTTTTTGCTTCCCTATTAGGAATAATTGTTTTAAGAAAATAGTATTTTTCTTCTTCAACATAAGGAACTAAATAAACATATAATTTGGTTTTAACAACAAATATAGATTGTCTTGGATATTTCTCTTTATCTGGATGTTCATAAGTATCAAGCAAACCACCATTTTCAATAAATAAAACTATCTCTTCAAAAGAAATATTCCTGTTTTCTTTTATCCATTTATTTTTTTCTTCATTCCATTCAAAATTTTTCAACTCTTATGTCTCAATATAAAAAAATGGATAGTCCTAAATATAGTAGTGGTAAATTCCTTAATATATTTTGACGGTTATGTTACCAAAACAAAGGCTTGGGAATAATTAACCACCCGGACAAATAGATTCACAAGGAACACCATCTCCATCACGGTCTAATTTTTTGTAACCACAAGTTCGTAATTGGTAATAGGCTAATTATCATTCCCAAACTCCAGTTTGGTAACGCAATGTTTAGAAGCTCCGCTTCGAGTTAAAAAAATTATAATTCAAGTGTTTTAATAGTCTATAACGAAGCAGAGCTTCTTGGCAGTGTGTTACCAAACTGGAGTTTGGGAACAATTGAAAAATTGTTAAGTGAGTTAGATGCGTTCAACATACTATTAAATAGCTACTTTGCTTTAACAATGTGTGATGCTAGAGTGTTATGGCATTATGCATTATCATGCTAAGTATGGAAATTACATATTAGTTGTCAATTTTATGTTTAAAAACAGTTTTATTGGAAGAATTTTTTGATATTGTTTTTAATTTTTCACAAAAGCTAATAATTGCAGATTCTCTAACTCCTTTCAATTCTTTTTTAGCTAAAATAATAGCATCTTTATATTGCCCGTTCATAGCCAAATAAATAGCTTTATATCTAATATATGTCCGGTAAGTCTGTGAATTTTTTGACTCAATTTTATCTAGTTCATCTATTGCAAATTTTAATTTTCTAATATTTTTATATTGAGTAGATAGATCAGCTAGAGTTAGTATGGGGTAAGAAACATCTGGATATTTAGCAATAGTTTTTTCAATTATATCGTAAGCACCATCAATATTATTGTCGTATTGAGCAAAAAATCTTGCTTTAGCAGAACAATACATCTCTTGTACTCGTTCTGACGGATTTGATTTTAATTTATTTATGATTTTTTCGACAAGTTCTCTATCAACTTCATCCTTATGAAATAAGCATGACAAATAATTATTGGCACTAATCGGAGCATTAGGATTTTTATTATAAACTTCTTTCGCTAAATCATGAGCAAGCTCATACTCATGACTTTGCATGTATACACAGACAAGTTCATTTTTAACTCTATAATCGTTAGGTTTTTTTTCTAAAACTTGTATATAACTATTGATAGATTTTTCCTGATTTCCAGACATTCTATAGAAGAAACCATGTAAAAATGACTTTTCAGGTTCATGTATTTTTTTAACTTCCCCAAAAAATTCATGATCTCTTAATCTTGCTAACGCTTGACATTTTGAGAAACGAACATGATTTACAATATTTTCATGTAAATAGTCTTCATTCAAAAGAATTCGATCAGCAAATGCAACAACTTCTTTGTAATTGTTACTTCCACCTTTTTCGTAAAGATGTTTTATTGTTTTAAGGAAATATGAAGGTATTAAAAAGTTTTCCTTAATTTCACTACCTCTAATTAAGGCTTCTTGAATGGAAAAGATGTAATCTGATATATCTCTATTTTCATCCGTATAATTCTTAATAAAATTATTCACATGAGTTGTTAATTTTTCATTAAAAGCATCAGTAATTCCAAACCTGCTTCTAATAATAAAATCTCTTACAACATCGTTAACTCTAATATAATCACCAGTTGTACCAAATCTTTCACAAACTGATGATAATAAAAAAACACTTAAAATAGGAAAATATTCTTCTTCTTCAACTAGATCAAATATAAATTCGAAGCTTATAAATTCAAAACGTGCCAATAAATATAAAAAATTAAGTTTAACCTCATCTTTTTTAAGATTATCAATAATTAATTTTGCCTTATCAGAAGCATATTCTTGAATAAGATATGAATTTTTCTTAGCTTCAAAAATACTAGTTTCTGAAATTGTATCTACTGCATATATAACCTGTTCTGGGTAGCCAGTAAGCAGATTAGAAAAAAAGTTTAAATCATCTCTTTCAATACTAACATCCTTAAATTTGGCATATCTAACAAGTAATCCATTTCTCTCATCTTTGTCTAATTCAGGAATTTCTTCAGTATAATAAGCACTATCTTTATAAGATATATTATGGTCTGGCCTGAATTTACTTGATATACAAAATATTAAATGTTCTTCATTTTTTATACTATAGGACTTACGCATTGACAAGATCATCATATTATGAAACTATTTAACTACAATAAGTTACTATATAAATAGTTAAATTTAATACACATATAATTTATATTTCAAAATTACATAATTCCTTTATGC
>JAUCGN010000141.1 GCA_030378125.1 Thiotrichales bacterium HSG1
GATAACATTATAACTATATCACCCCAAGTTGGAGCCCATTCTGTTCCAGATGGCAATGGTACATGAAAGGCAGCAGCATGACTTCCAAAATCAACTCCGAAAAAAGCCATCGTATTGTAAAGTATTAACATTAAAAAAAATAATGGTATTATTGCCATAAACTTATATAAAGTAATCATATATATCCTTTAATCATCTGGTGTTGGTGATGGAAAAAAACTTAATTTGTGCAGTGCAATTGTAGTATAACCACCATTTAGTTGCAAATTATATGTGAAGGTGTTGATAATATCAAAAATATGGCAATATGTATAGATATTGGCAATATAAGTATGAGTGAATATTACAACCAAATGAAAATAATCCTAACCGAACTAGCAGCTAAAATCGGAGCTAAATTAGAAACTTCTGATTCATCAATAATCACCGGTATAGCTCCATTAAATAAAGCCACCCCTCAAGAAATAAGCTTCTTTTCTAACAGAAAGTATCGTAATGAATTAAGCAAAACCAAAGCTGCGGCAGTTATTCTAACCGAAAAAGATTGTAGTTTTTGCAAAGTAGCTAAATTGATTATGGATAATCCTTATTTGGGTTATGCCAAAGCTGCTAACTTATTTAGTCCTCCAATCCCTAAACCGCCCGGAATTCATCCTAGTGCTTACGTTAACCCAGATGTAATTTTAGATTCTGATGTATATGTTGGACCGCAAGTTGTTATCGAAGCAGGAGCTAAATTGGGTAAAGGGGTTATAGTTGGACCCGGTTGTGTGATTGAATCTGGGGTAGAAATTGGTGCTAATTGTCAGTTGAAAGCGAATGTAACTATATGTAGTGGAAGTAAAATAGGACAAAGAATTATAATTCATCCGGGAGCAGTTGTTGGTTCCGATGGCTTTGGCAATGCAACTGACGGTGAACGATGGGTTAAGGTGCCTCAAATTGGTGGAGTTTTTGTTGGTGATGACGTGGAAATTGGGGCGAATACTACAATAGATAAAGGTGCTTTAGAAGATACTTACATAGCTAATGGGGTTAGACTGGACAATTTAATCCAAATAGCTCATAATGTCCAGATTGGAGAACATACTGCCATTGCCGGCTGTGTTGGGATTGCTGGTAGTACTAAAATAGGTAAAAATTGTCTGATTGGTGGGGGAGTTGGTATTTCTGGTCATTTGGAAATAGTTGATAACGTTTGTGTAACTGGTGGTTCGATAATACTTAGATCGATTCGCAAGGCTGGAGTTTATTCATCAGGAACACCAATAGAAAATAACCAACATTGGCATAGAAACTATCTAAGATTTAAACAACTTAATGAGATGGCTTTACGCCTAAAGAAACTAGAATTAGGAAAATAATATTATGAACAGTATGGACATCCATCAAGTTTTTCAGCATTTACATCATCGTTACCCATTTTTATTGATAGATAGAGTGATCGACTATAAAATTGGGGATTACTTGATAGCCATTAAAAATGTAACCTTTAATGAACCTTATTTTCAAGGCCACTTTCCGCATCGACCAGTAATGCCCGGGGTTTTGTTAATTGAAACTATGGCTCAAGCTACTGGAATATTATCGTTTAAAACTGCAGAGCTACAACCGGAAGATGATTCATTGTATTATTTGGTAGGGGTGGATAAGGCTCGTTTTAAGCAACCGGTTGAACCCGGAGATCAATTATTGGTTGAGGTTAAATTGACTAGAGTAGTACGAGGGATTTGGAAATATACTGGCACCACTAAAGTTGCCGACAAAATAGTGGCTAGTGCTGATATTATGTGTATGAAAAGAGATATTGAAAATTGATTTCGCCTCATGCCTTGATTGACCCAAAGGCCGAACTTGACTTAGGAGTTCAGGTTGGTCCATTTTCTATTATCGATGCAGACGTAAAAATCGCTGCTGGTACAAAGATAGGTCCTCATGTGGTAATCAAAGGCCCAACTACAATTGGTCAAGACAATAATATTTATCAATTTGCATCATTGGGAGAGATTCCACAAGATAAAAAATATGATGACAGTGAAGCTCACACTCGTTTAGAAATTGGGGATCGTAACGAGATTAGAGAGTACTCTACTATGAATCGTGGTACAGTGCAGGGCGGATATGTTACTAAAATTGGTAATGATAATTGGATTATGGCTTATTGTCATATTGCTCATGACTGTCAAATTGGTAATAATACTGTCTTTGCCAATGGTGCTTCCTTAGCCGGTCATGTACAGATCGCTGATCATGTTATTTTAGGTGGTTTCACTTTGGTACATCAGTTTTGTATGCTAGGAGAACATAGTTTTGCTGGAGCTAATTCTTTGATTTTTAAGGATGTTCCTCCATTCATAACAGTTTGGGGGAAGTTCCCAAGGGCTACTCGACCATTCGATATTTTTGACTTGTGTATAACGATGAAAACTCCTGTTTAGGAACGATATTTAACCGGTTTCATTAAATGTTTGTCTTGTCAATGCGTAAATCCTAAAATAGTACATTTTATGAGATGGTGTGTGACTATTTAACTTACCTTCCCGACTCTAAGAGCTTATTTAATTTAATATAAATCCCGCACATAAAAATAATATCATACTTATTACACCACCAACCAATGCATAAGGTAATTGAGTATTAACATGATCAATATGGTTGCATTTACTTGCCATTGAAGAGATTATGGTAGTATCAGAAATAGGTGAGCAATGGTCGCCAAAAACTCCACCAGAAACAACAGCCGCAATAGTTAGACTTAAATGACTTGCATCAAAAAAAGCCACAGCAATAGGTATCATAATAGAAAAAGTCCCCCAACTAGTTCCTGTAGAAAAAGCAATAATACCAGATAATATGAAAATAATTGCTGGAATAAAAGTTGGGTTAATATTACCAGTGGCAATAGAAGCTAAATACGGTCCCGTCTCTAAAAGTTGAGTGATATTACCGATACTCAATGCCAAAATAAGTATAATTCCAATTGGAATCATATCATTAATGCCAGCGTAAAAATTCTCAAACCAAGTTTTATTATCCATAACATTATTAAAAATATAATAAAAATAACTAAAAAATAAACTTGTGACTACTGCAAAAAAAACTGAAGTTGAACCACTACCTTCTAGCATATTACCATCACCACTAAAATATAAACTAATTGGCATCATTATAATAAGCACTAGTATAGGCAATACCATATACCATAAATTTCCTTTACTTTTAGAAAAACAGCTATGTTGTGGTTTAGCTTTCTTCTCAGCAGTTTTCATGGTAGCAAAATCTTTATCAGTGATGATAATAAACAACACGAACAATAATGTGATTATGGCATAAAAATTAAACGCAATAGACCAAATAAAAATTTCAATAGCATTACCATTAATAACTCCAGCATTGATTTGACTAGTAATAAGACCAATAAGCAATGCTCCCCAAGCATTTAAGGGAATTAGTGAACAAATTGGAGCAGAGGTGGAGTCACAAACATAGGCAAGTTTTTCTCTGGATGCACCATATTTATCAGTCAATGGTCTAGCAACTGCACCAGCTATAAGTGAAGTAATTGAAGATTCAATAAAGATTATTATCCCAATGATGTATGCCAATAATAATGCTCCACGTTTTGATTGAATAATATTTTTTTTGTGAGTTAAATATTCAACAAAACCATTAACTCCACCTGAATTAACTATTAGACGCAAAATAGAACCTATTAGTAAGACAAAAAATATTGTTTTGGTGAACCAAGCATCTTTAAACAATGCTATAATTCCTTCAAAAAGAGCAATAAAAGCTAAAACAAAATTGAAATTATTTAAGAATAAATGACCGGAAAATATCCCAATAAATAGAGATATTACTACATTACGTGTTGTTATTGCTAAAATAATAGCCAATAAAGGTGGGATAAGAGATTCCATTATTAATGTTATTTTAAAAATAGTTAAAGAATTAGGACTTACACATTGACAATATCATTATACGGTACTCCTAAATTAAGTAGTGGTAAACCTACTATATTTTTGAAACTTAGTGGATTTTTTGAGGTCATCACTACATTATTTAAGACTACCAATTTTTGACCTTTAACCTAAACATTGCTACTTCGGTACTGGATTCATAAGTATAATTAATACTATGCAAATACAAAACATCATAGTTCGTAATTTGGGAATAGTTTCTTATCCGCCAATCCATAAAGCTATGCAATATTTTACCAATACCCGTAATGTTAATACCCCAGACGAATTATGGGTATTGCAACACCAACCAATCTACACTTTGGGTCAGGCGAGTAAATCAGAGCATTTACTTAATACAAACAATATTCAGATTTATCAAAGTGATCGGGGTGGACAAGTTACTTATCATGGTCCCGGTCAGTTGATAGTTTATGTTTTAATAGATATTAAACGAGCTAAACTAGGTGTTAAAAAATTAATTTATGTTTTAGAACAAGCAATAATTAATTGTCTTAGCATTTTTAAAATCAATTCTAATCGCCGTGTCCATGCTCCCGGAGTTTATGTTGACTGCAAAAAGATTGCGGCTTTGGGACTTAGAATCCGTAAGGGATACAGCTATCATGGCTTAAGCCTAAACATTGACATGGATTTGCGACCATTTAAGGGAATTAATCCCTGTGGTTATGCTGGCCTTGAAGTGACTCAAATATCTGATTTAATTGATAAATTTGAATTTAAACAAGTTAAGAAACAATTTTTAACATGTTTGTTGAGTGAATTGGAACATGAACGATAAGTATAAATCATAGGATTAGTGTAGTATAAT
>JAUCGN010000142.1 GCA_030378125.1 Thiotrichales bacterium HSG1
CCTTACCAGCTGCTGCCAAACAAGCCGGTTTATCAATACAACAATTAGATAGGTTAATGGATATATTTGTTTATAATATTGATTTTAAAAGAGATATTAGTATTGGAGACCAATTTAGTGTAATTTATAAAATTTTTCAGATCGAAAATAACATAGAAGAAGGGGTCATTTTAGCAGCCAAGATTATTAATAAAGGTAAGACATATAAAGCATTGAGATATAGTAATGGTACAGGTAATGCTGGTTATTACACCCCAACCGGTGCTAGTTTAAAAAAAATCTCTCTACTAACTGCCCCCATTGCCAAGTTTAAAAGATTAAGTTCTCCCTTCGGAATACGCAAACATCCAATTTCAGGTCGCAGTCGTTTACATACTGGGGTTGACTATAGTGCATCGTATGGTACTCCTATCATGGCTGCCGGAGACGCAACGATAGAATTTTTAGGACGCAAGGGTGGTTATGGAAAAGTCATTGTACTAGAGCATGACTCAAGAGTAAAAACTTCGTATGCTCACATGTCAAAATTTGCTAAAAACCTAAAAATTGGTACTGAAGTTTCGCAAGGAGAAATTATAGGTTATGTTGGTAAAACTGGCAGAAGCACCGGTTATCATCTACATTATGAAGTATCAATAGATGGTAAATGTAAGAATCCATTGGATTTTGATACTCCATTTTCTCTGCCAATTTTGAAACAATTTCATTTTGTGGAAAAAACTAAAAAATTATTGGTTCAATTAAACAATATCAATAAGTTCCCAACTAAATTAGCCCATACTTCAACGCTAAGTAATATTGCTGGAACTGCAACAATAACTAAGGAATAACTTTATGTATATTGGCCTAATGTCTGGTACTAGTATAGATGCCATTGATGTTGTGTTAGCTGATTTTATTGGCAATGAAATCCATATTAATGCCGTATATTCACATCCCTGGCCACAAAATTTGCGTGATACTCTATTGGCTCTTACTCAAGAAACCAAAGAACAAAGTGTATTGCACGCTATAGCTATTTTAGATGTAAAAGTGGGTAAATTGTTTGCTGAAGCTGTTATTAATACACTAGAAAAAGCTTCTATTAGCAAAGAAAAAATTCATGCGATTGGTAGTCCCGGTCAAACTTTATATCATCATCCAGATGGTAATCCGTCTTATACTTGGCAACTTGGTGATCCCAATATTATCGCCAAAATGACAAAGATAACTACGATAGCAGATTTTAGACGCGGAGATATTGCTGTTGGTGGACAGGGAGCTCCTTTAGCACCATCATTTCATAATGCTTACATGCACAGTTCTGAAGAAAATCGAGGTGTTTTGAACATTGGTGGAATCGGGAACCTAACTGTGTTACCTGCTGATAAAAGCTTGCCAGTTATTGGTTTTGATACTGGTCCGGGTAATGCTTTATTGGATGCTTTTTCTTATCAGCAACAACATTTACCAGTGGATAAGGATGGTATGTGGGCTGCTTCAGGGCGAGTACATACTGATTTACTGAAAGATATGCTGGAAGATGAGTATTTTATTCGTCCCGCTCCTAAAAGTACTGGGAGAGATTATTTTAATTTGGAATGGTTAAGTTACCACATATTAGGTTTATCATTACCACCAGAAGATATTCAAGCAACTTTATGTCAACTAACCGTTGATAGTGTTGCAAACAGTGTAAAGTCATATGATATTCAACGTTTATTGGTATGTGGCGGTGGAGTTCATAATTCCTTATTAATGCGTGGATTAGCTGATAAATTACCGAATTATAAAATAGAATCAACAGAGGCAATCGGTATTAATCCTAATTTAGTAGAAGCTATATGTTTTGCTTGGTTGGCCAAACAACGTTTAAATGAAAAACCAGGTAATCTGCCATCAGTTACTGGTGCAGATCAAGCAGTTATTTTAGGTGGGATTTATCTGTGATTTATAAAATTGCTGGTCCCAAATCAGATAGTAAAACTTTAAAATATTAGTATTGTTTTAAAACACTGAATTTTAAAAGTTAATCATATTTTTTATTAAAATACTATTGTTATTATTTCCATTTTGTGTTAATAATGGCAGGTTTCTCAAAAGGATCATTTCAGATGGCTAAAGTTTGTCAGGTAACTGGAAAACGTCCAGTTAGTGGGAATAATGTTTCTCACGCTCATAACAAAACTAAACGACGGTTTTTGCCTAATTTGCATATCCATCGTTTTTGGGTAGCTAATGAAAATCGTTGGGTTAAGTTACGCCTTTCTACTAAAGGAATGCGTATTATTGATAAATTAGGTATTGATGCAGTATTGGCGGATATGCGGCAACGCGGCGTTAAGGTGTAATTTTTACAACCCTTTTTTCATAGTTTCTATCAGGCTGTCATCTTCTAAAGATACAACTTGATAAACCGTAACTTCTTGACTTTTACCTTTAAATTTAATCGGTGGTAAAGGTTGAGCAGTTACACCATTTTCTGTGTGCTTATGTGTATCACTACCAATTAAAACTTCATTTGGTCGAGCATGGCTACAAATACGTGAAGCAACATTCACAGTATCACCTATGGCAGTGTATTGATAATGCCATTGAGCTCCTATATTACCGATAATTGCTTTACCTGTATTAATCCCTACCCCAAAATGTAAAGGTGGAATATCATCGTCACGCTCTTGTTGATAAATGGCAGCTATAGACTGAATAGCTAAACCAGCTCTAATTGCACGGTGAGCATGATCTGGTTGTTCATCTGGAGCATTAAAAATTGCCATCACTGCATCACCAATAAAATTAACCACCACTCCACCAGATTCAGCAATAGCAGTAGTCGCAATATCTAAGTAAACATGAAGCATTTCAATAGTTTGATTGGGAGTTAAATGTTCACTGGTGCTAGTATAATTACGCAAATCAGCAAATAAAATGGTAATTTCACGTTCTTCACCACCCAATTTGGGTATCAACCTATCTTCCATCAATGCTTTGCCAACTTCTCGTGGTACATAATACTGTAAAATATATTCAATACGTTGATTGGTCTCAATTAAGGTATGTCTGGTCAAACTAAGTTCGTTGCGTTGTTGGGTTAAAGTTTGTTGAGTTGTCGCTACTATAGTATTGTCAGTAAATATAATTAACAATTGGGATTGACCGTGAGATAATATAGTTAAATCAATATATAATAATTCTCCAGTTGGTAAAGTACGATTTAAATTTTCTAATTGAAACTGTGGTAATATACCAGTTAAAACATCTCCTAATATATCCTCACACCCACATAGTTCAGGAATAATATCCGTTGCTACAACTGATAGATTTGAATCATCAACAAACATAGCGTATTCACCACCATACTCTGTTATCAGAAACTTATCATCCGTTACCAAAAAACCAATTTTTTTCTCTTTAAGCAATAGTTGCAATAATGATTGGTGCATATTTCATTCTTCAAAGACATTGTTACATGAATAAGAATTATAAACCTTTTAACCTATTCAAGTCTAGTACTTGATTATCTCAAATGTAATAGTGTTATAAGAGTAATGCTCAAGCCTTAACCTTTTAAAATTAATAATCTTAGGCTCGACAAAGCGTCTACTAAAGTTTACATTACACAATTAAAACAGTACAATGTACAATTATGAGATGCTTTGGATTCTTCTAAACTTCACGCTACTCAATAGTTGTATAAAAATATATTGAATTTTAGGGTGGACAAGAATGGCACTTGCCTTCATTTAAACTGGTATATGATGATATCAATCATATGGTTTAAATTAAAATTATTTAGGACATCTTAATGATGTATTTAGTACAATAGCTTCACATTTTACGAATATTGTAAGAAATCAATTTATTTGCCTATAGAGGTAATTATGAAAGTTGAACAGCAACATTGGACAAAAGATGACGGTTGGGAACTGACTGTTGATAAAAATGTTGGCAAAACTGCAAATTTAGTATTGGTATTTGGTACTAGAGAAGTTATTTTATCCCAATATGATGCAATTAAAGATTTTTATCCGGATGCTATTATAACATTCGCTACCACTGCCGGCGAAATCATAGACACTTTCGTTTATGATGATACAATTACGGCAACTGCCATAGTGTTCGAACATACTAAGTTGGCAAGTGCTACTCTTAATATTAGCGATGTACAAGATAGTTTTAGTGCTGGTAAAAAATTAGCAGAGAAATTACCACAAGAAGAACTAACTCATGTTTTTGTAATGTCAGACGGTCATTTAATAAATGGTAGTGATTTGGTTAAAGGATTAAGTGCAATTTTACCAAAAAATATCTCTATAACTGGTGGACTAGCTGGTGATGGAGCTAAATTTGAAAAAACTTTGGTATCTCTTAATACAACCCCAGAAGAAGGCAATATTGCTGTGGTTGGATTTTATGGAGATAGATTAAAAATTGGATACGGTTCAATGGGTGGTTGGGATCAGTTTGGTCCGGAGAGAATTATAACTCGTTCTGAAGGCAGCGTTTTATATGAATTAGATAACCAATCTGCACTGAAATTATACAAAGAATATTTAGGTGAACAGGCCGCTGGTTTACCTTCAACCGGATTATTATTTCCCCTAAGTATTTGGCTAGAAGAAGATGACGATCCTATAGTAAGAACTATTCTGTCTGTTGATGAAGAAAACCAAAGTATGACTTTTGCCGGTGATGTACCAACCGGATTACATGCTAGATTAATGAAAGCTAATTTTGATCGTTTAGTTGCCGGAGCCTCGACTGCAGCCGAAAAAATTGGAGCTTCAAATCC
>JAUCGN010000143.1 GCA_030378125.1 Thiotrichales bacterium HSG1
AGTTAAAATTATTAAAACATATGACAAGTAAGCCCACCACGTTTTCCAAGGAGGAGGTAAGATGGTTATTTTTATAGACTTGCCAGTTTCATTCCAAACTCTATCATTATTACTACCTTTGACTTTGAAAATATAAATTCCATGTGGTACGTTAGTATAATAGGCTGCCCGACGATTATTTACTTGGTTCCAACTATTTTCAAAACCTTCCAATTTATACGCATATTTATTTTTGGTTGGTTGAAGAAAGTTTAAAGCAGCAAATTGAAATGAAAAAAAAGCTTGATCGTAAGATAAAGTTATTTCTTCAGTTAGATTAATATGTTGTTGTAAAGGTGAATTAGTCCCTAACTCCACTGATTTATTAAAAATTTTGAAATCAGTAATCACAATTGGGGGGATATAAGTGTTATCTTCAACTTGATGGGGGTAAAAACTGTTAAATCCCTTAATTCCACCAAAAAATAATTCCCCAGTCTGACTTTTGTAATGGGATTGATTAAATTCATTACTTTGTAAACCATCTAAAACGTCATAATTTTTGAATGTTTCTGTGTTAGGATTAAACTTAGACAATCCCTCATTAGAAGAAAGCCATAAGTTGCCAATTTCATCTTCCAAAATACCGTACACTACGTTGTTTGCTAGTCCATCAGTTTCTTGATAAGCCTCAAAGTTTTCTAAATTATGATTAAACTTGTTCAGACCATTGCCTAGTGTACCAACCCATAAAGTCCCAGCCTTATCCTCATAAATAGTTGAAATTTCGTTATGGCTCAAAGAAGTAATATCTTGTTCATCATGTTTATAGTTGGTAAAATTATTTTGTTGATGATTGAAACGGTTTAACCCTCCACCACGAGTTCCAACCCATAAAGTATTAGAGCGGTCTTCGTAAATTGAAGATACATAATCGTGACTCAAGCTGTTAATATTTTTTGAATTAGATTTATAACGGAAAAACTTATTTTTCCGATCAAATTTGTTTAATCCTTCCCTAGTTCCAATCCATAAGGTTTTGGTATGATCTTCATAAATTGTTGAAACCCAGTTATTACTCAGACTATTTGGATTTTTTGAGTCGTATTTGTAAACTATGAATTGTCCATGTTCAAATTTATTTAATCCGCCACGATGCGTACCAAACCACATAACTCCGGCACTATCTTCATAAATTGCAGTAATTTTATTCCCACTTAAACTATTTGGTTCATTTTCATCATGTTTATAATGAGTCACTTGTTTTCGATCCAACGAAAATTTATTCAATCCATTTTCAGCAGTACCAACCCATAACATACCCTGCTTATCTTCATAAATAGACAACACATGATTATCATTTAAACTTTGTAAATTTTTTGTATCATTAAAATAATAAACAAATTTATTTTGGTTGTAGTTAAATTGACTCACACCACCGACATTAGTGCCAATCCACATAGTATCTGCTTTATCACGATAGATTGATGTAATACTGTTGCTACTCAAACTGTTAGAACTTTGAGAATTATGCTTGAAGTGGATAAATTTATCCTGCTTAAAGTCATATAAGTTTAGTCCACCACCGTCAGTTGCAATCCATAAATAACCTTTTTTATCTGTTGTCAAATTCCATACTGCCCGACTGTTTAAACCATCTGGATCATTAGGGTCATAGAAATAATTGGTAAATGTTTCCGATTGACGGTCAAATTTATGTAAACCGTCTAAAGTTCCAATCCATAAAGCACCATTATGGTCTTCATATATAGAACTAATTGATTTATTTAAGTTGTTTGATTTCTTTACTGGTAAATAATATTTAAAATTACCTTGCTTAAATTTATTCAACCCACCTCCATTGGTTCCTATCCACAATGTTCCTAAACTATCTTCATAAATTGACCACACTGAATTATGGCTTAAACTGTTTGGATCATTTGGGTTGTGTAAATAATGAGTAAATTTATGGCCATCAAACTTATTTAACCCACCTTCAGCAGTTCCAATCCACAACATCCCAGCACTATCCTCATAAATTGACCACACCATATTATGACTTAAACTATTTGGGTCATTTGGATCGTGTAAATAACTAGTAAATTTATGTTGGTCAAATTTATTTAACCCATTGCCGGTACCAATCCATAATGTTCCCTTGCTATCTTCATAAATACTAAATATTTCATTGTGGCTTAAAGAGTTATCATCCTTTGGATCATGTCGGTAAACGGTAAAATTATAACCATCAAATTTATTTAATCCATCTTGGGTTCCAAACCACATAAAACCTTGTTTATCTTGAAAAATAGCATTTACTGTACTTTGTGATAAACCATCATCAAGAGAAAATTTCTGAAATTTAAACTCTTGAGCTGATAAGTTTATAATTGAAAAGATAAATACGAGAATAACAAATATTTTCATTGGTTTTATAAAGATATTATACTTAAGTTGTTACTATAGGTTATCATAAATTTATTTTTCAAAGAATAGATTGTAACTTGAAAATATTATCTTATTATATTAAAATTGGCTCGTGTTAAATATTTTTAGGTATCATTGTGCTGTAAAATGGTAGTTGTGAAACGGTTTAATGTAGGAGGTTATGCCATGTTATTCTCACGCACTTTTATTTTTGTACTATTGGTTAGTTTTAGTTCTGTTATGACATACGATTTTGACAAATATACCACATTTGGTTATCAGATAATGGAACTTGCAGAAAAGCCTGACACTCGTAGACGAAATGATCCTCAAAAAGGGGATACTAATGCGAAAGATAGTGATAAAAAAGGAAACAGAAAGGGAGGTAAGGATAAGAAAAACGAATACTCGGCTTAAATTTTAAATTGGTGATATTTTATGGAGATTATTAGTAATCCTAAAATAGGATATCAGCTAAGCCTTCCTGATTTTTTGGAGATATATTCAGCACTGGTATAAATTTAACCTTCTTAAAAGTGGGAGAATATTTTATTGCCCACCATTGATTGGTTAAGATGGGCAACGATGTTATCCATCCTACATATTTAAATCATACCTGTGTTGAGTATAGATTTGTTAATGGCTAAACCATCTTCTTCGTAAACTAAAATTAATTTTAGAGCGAGTGGATTGATTTATCTTTTGACAGTACGAAAAATTTAATCCAATCAATTATGAGTTAGGTGTTTAAGTATATGATTTTAATATATTTTTATAGTATATAATATTTTGATTATATGTGCTTAAATCCCGTTAATGTTATGTAAATTAACAAAATCTGTTAGCCCATATTATTTCAAATAATGTTTGTTGGAATATGGGCAATTCTTCAATATTATAAATAACTACCATTCCTTCAAATTTTCTAAAATCAAATTCAAATAAATTGCTTGAACTTCTCCCATTAAGCTTACATACGTCAATATTCATTATACCCACTTCATTTTTCAATATATCATCAAGATAGTTCCATAAATTTTATATAGTTTTACAAACCAAGCAAACCCTTGAAATGGGAAAATATACAAAAGTTAGTTTTCTCCCATAATTTTGTGGAAAAGTTAATATTTAATCCCATATCAATACTATCAGTCGGTTTAGCATCATTTTTTGGCATTGTTTAGAATATCTATTACAATGTTAAAACCGATAGAATTAATGAGGATTTCGTAGAAGTTTTAGGAACAATATTAGACATTATGAACACAATTATTGATATAAAAAAATTATGTAAACAATTTGATTCATTGATTGCGGTAGATGATGTATCATTTCAGGTAAAAAAAGGTGAAGTTTTGGGTTTTTTAGGTCCAAATGGAGCTGGAAAATCTACCACTATGAAAATGATAACCGGTTTTTTATCCCCAACTAGTGGCACGGTGACAGTTGATGGTTTTGATATTACCCAAAATCCTCTTGCAGTCAAACGACGAATAGGTTATTTGCCAGAAGGTGCTCCAGCTTATCCGGACATGACTCCAGCGAGTTTTCTAGATTTTATTGCTCAAATAAGAGGTTTAACTGGTAAAGAAAAAAGTAATCGAATTGCTGATACCATAACTAGAGTTAACTTGGAATCTGTATTGCACCAATCTATAGAAACTCTTTCCAAAGGTTTTAAACGGCGAGTTGGTTTGGCACAAGCTATATTACATGATCCGGAAGTATTAATTTTGGATGAACCCACTGATGGACTTGATCCCAATCAAAAACATGAGGTTCGTAGTTTGATTAAAAATATGGCTCAAGAAAAGGTTATTATTTTATCTACCCATATTTTGGAGGAAGTTAATGCTGTTTGTAGTCGAGCTATTATCATTGCAGATGGCAAAATTTTAGCTGATGGTACTCCAGCCGAATTGGAAGCTAAGTCCAAATATCACAATGCAGTCACTATTTCCTTACAAGAAGAATTAAATCAAGCAGGTAGTATTCGTCAAACCTTGTTGAAATTGCCCAATGTGAATAAGTTAGAAACCCTTATTGAAACTGATTCTCGTTTAAGCTATCAAGTATTTCCGAAAACAGATCGATCTGTAGTCGCTGAAATAAGTCAACAAGCCCGTGAAAAACATTGGAAAGTTGAAGAATTACATGTTGAAAGGGGACGATTGGATGAGGTATTTAGAACTGTGACCACTGATGTAGCATCAATGCCATTAAACTAGAGATTTATCTTTGTTAATACCTTCTCCAAATAGATAGTTGTTTTGGGAATGGAGCGAAGCATATTTCCCGAAACTCCTAATATTACTTGGATTTATGGAAATTGTACCTCATTCCCGAAACAACAAAT
>JAUCGN010000144.1 GCA_030378125.1 Thiotrichales bacterium HSG1
ATCATCTGGTAATAAGTCGCGGCGAGTGGATAAAATTTGACCAAACTTAATAAAAATTGGGCCTAACTCTTCTAACGCAAATCTAATACGTTCAGCACGATTTAAGTTTTTTGGACGAAGCCAATAGCCGGGAACCAAATAAGAAAATAAACGTAAGGGTCGAAACAATTTAGTTGAAAATAATAATTCATCTAATCCATACTTGGCTAGAATACGGTAAATGGTCAGCATATGTATGATTTGACGGATAATTTTCATGTTATTTTTTGTACTTGCTGTTCCAAACGGTCTAAGTCATTACACAATATTTCCATCGCACTAGTAAAATTCTGCATTTCCACTCTGGTTGGTAGATTTAACTGATGAATTAAGTTAGTTTCTAAGTTATTAATCTGTTTATTCATATATCTTTGTGAAGAACGGATTGTATCACCAAAAACATATGCAATTGAACCTAATCTTTTAGATAGTTGTCTTTCCCAATCAATATCTAATTGTTTGATAATTGTTAATAATTTAGCAGCTATTTCTTTGTCGCCAATTATATTTATTTTACTTGTATTGTCTAAATCGGCGGTTGAATTAAGGATTAAATGCGACAATGTAAGAGGTGTAACTTCAACTATAACATTTACTTCTCCTAGATAATCATTAAGTATAAAGATACCTTTGTTATCTGGAAATAAGCTGAAACTGTGTCCGGTATTAACCAGTTCAATCCTAATAACTTTGTCAGCTATTTCATTAAGAGCCGCTAAACTAATTGGATTTAATTGTAATGCTTGATTTAATAATGATGTTATTGCAGTCGCAAATATTTGATTCATAATAGTTTTATATAAGGAGTGATAATGGAATATTGTGAGATATATCCCTAGATATTGGGAACAAGAACCTACATCTAAACATATTATCCTTTACTTATACTCAATCAATTTTCGCCGTTTACCATGCCAACGATTATAATAGTAAGAAAGTTGCCCAACCATAATAGGAATATGTTGAAACTGGGAATGTAATCCGTATAGAAATATAGAGAAGTAATTATTTGATTTATAACGATTTTTCCAGCTGGTACGCAAACTTAATCCAAAAAACAAACCTACAGACAATAATAATGGCAACCATGAGAATATGGTCATCAATAAACCAAAAACCAAGATAGCTATCCATGCACCTGCCCGGATAAAATTTTTCTTAGATTCCCGTTGCCACAAGATACCACCAGCTTTTTCTTTATAAAATTTGGCCAAAGAAGATTTTGCTAACATGCTAGAAATTTCAGCATACGCATGACCAGTGCGAACTGAGCGTTGCCAATATTGGGACCAATTTTTAATAGCTAAATCATGTAAAATCATTGGTTGATCAATGCGATGAACGGTATAACCAGCAGCTATTATCCGTTGGCACATTTCCGGTTCTTCGCCGGCAATTAACTTGGGATTATAACCATCAACCTCTTCTAATACGCTTTTACGCATTAACACGATACCACCACAAGACGACACTATTCCAGTTGGAACCATCCAATCTAAATCCAATACTCTTTGATAAATAGAAGCCGTTGGATAAATTTCGCGATAATGGCCACAAATGGCAGCAATTTTAGTATCGGTAAACATTGGCAATGCTACTTTGAGAAAATTATGGTCAAGAATAGTATCACCATCCATAAACAATATTAATGAATTAGTAGCATCCTTCCAACCAGTATTACGACCTATGGCAGCAGTTGGTCGTTTTGGGTGGATAACTATTACTTTTGTTCCTAACTCTTTAGCTCGTTTTGGACTGTCGTCAGTAGAATCAGAATCAACATAGATTATTTCAGTTAATTCTTCTAGTGCTTGTACTGATTTGATACAATCCACCAATCTTTGACCTTCATTACGACCTATAATAACTACAGAAATCATTTCCATAATAACCGTTTAATCCAACTGGATTTTTTCTTATTGCCAGTTCTATATTCTTCAATTAAATCACCAAAATAACCGCCACCTCTGAATACTTTTACTCGATTCAAAATTGCTCCAACTACTGGAGGATTTAACCGTTCCAATAGGGATGCGGCTCGTCTTAACTCACCTGGTGTAATAATTTCTGCTTCTACAACAAGCAAAACTCCACCAGCAACCTTACCTAATAACTCAGCATCTGCCGATAGTAATAATGGCGGTGTATCTATGATTATTAGATCATAATGATTTTTTAATTGTTTAAGTACATCTAGCAATTTACCATGGGTATTTAAATGGCGCGATTGTATTTCGCCAATAGGCAATCGATCAGGTAACTTACCAGTAGCTGGAATAATTAATAGTTCTGGTGCTAACGAATTGTTTGAACTTAATAATGTAGTTAAACCTTGCTTAGAAGTAGTTCCTTCTTTATAACGCTCATCGCTGTTGAAAGCATTCATTTCCAATGCTAAAGTACGCACTCCCAATTCACTCAAAATATGAGCTAATTGTAATGTTAATTTGGTAGCTCCAGCTCCCGGTTTTACTGAGGTTATGACAAAACAATCTGTATCGTGAACATGCCAATCACGTTCTAATGCAAGTGCCATACGCCGTAAATAATCATTCGCAAGTTGTTCTATATCTTTATTATTATTGGTTTCTAATAACCATGCAATTGGCGGAAAACCAAGTATTTTATGGACTTCGCCCGGAGTTTTTATCCGATTATCCAACAAGTCTAACAATATGGCAATTCCAATCCCTAATCCTAATGCAACAAATACTGAGATTAATAAAATTTGTTTACGCTTGCCAGTTTTTAAATAGGTTGAGGCTGGAGTGTCTAATCGTACAAATCCTGGAGCATCAGATTCAATAGTTAAAAAATCAATTTGGTTTTGAATTTTATCTAATTGTCGATAGATTCGAGAAATTTCTTTGTTAGTTACTAATGCTGTATTATACAATGTCGAGTAATGTTTAGCCCTATTACGTTGTTTATCCAGCTCTTTTTTTAAAGAATCTTCAATACTTTGTGCTTGATAAATTTCAGCTTGATTTTTTCCTAATAACCGTTCCCTGCTATCTTTAGCGAGTTCTTCAGTTGCTTGTTTAATATCACGTTCAATTTTAGCAATTTCTTGTTTAGCACGATTATAACTTGGATGTTGTTCGGTTAAGCTGGCCATCTGAGTTAATAATTCTGTACGTCTTGTTTGCAATTTAACCTTATGACTCTTTAAAATGCTATCGTTGACAACCATTTCATTAACCAAAACATCTAAAATAGTTTTACCACCAATACGTCTATCAGTTAATGAATCCAAACGAGTTTTAGCTTCAACTTTTGTACGTTGTGCTAATCTAAAAGCAGAAGTACTTTCGATCAAAATGTCATCGTAGGGATTTAAACTTTTTTCTTTAAAAGTAGTTACCCCAAGTTCTTCAGCAATTTTAGTGCGACTTTGGCGTTTAGACACAATCAAATTTTCTAACTTTTGTCTACGTTGCTTTAATCTAACAATTCGTCCATCACTATCGTAAAGATTTTCAGCTTTATTTTTTTTCAAATAGGTCCCTATAACTGCATCAAGTATTATATCTAGGTTTGGAGATTTTTTATCAACTAAACTAACATTTAGAAAAGGAGTTCCACGTTTATTCTTGATTTTAATGGAACTTTGTAAACGTTCGACTGCTAATTCAATAGATTCTTCATCGTGTAACCAATTTTTTTGTACTATCGGTATCTGTAATGTTTCTTTTAATATATCGCTCCGTTTTATCATATTAATTTGTTGTTTAATATAAAATTTATATTGAGTACTTCCTAAATCCATTCCTCTTTCAGAGGTAAGATTAGGGATAAACTTGGGAGATACTAATATGGTTGCTATAGCTTCATATCTTGATGCTCCAAATTTTGATGCAACTGGGACTCCTAAACCAATAACGGCAATCGTAATCAATAAAACTAACCATTTATATTTCAAAATGGCTACTATGGGCTTTGTCCTCCCAGTAATAATAGCTTTTTCTTCAGAAATAGGTGACATAATAATTAGTATACCTCATATCAGCATAATTTGTATTTATCAGGCTGGCCAAGTTTTAAAAATCTAACAGCTTTTGAATATTAAGAGATGAGAACTAAATAAAATTCTCTATTTAATTACGATTATAGGGTTGTTAAAACGTAACCAACCAATAGAAAACATTTTAATTAATTTGTATTCCATACTTTCATAAGTTTCACCTATGGCTATTCATGTTTCACCCTTTTGAGGTCATTAAAATCCTAAAAAGATTGGGTATGAATAGCCACTGATGAAATTGGTGGAATGTAAAAGTTCTCTATGTAACATCAGTCAAAGTAACACTATCAAAAAAACTATTCTAATATTGAATTTAAAGCTTTATCAGCCTCAATGATGGCACGTTCAATTTCTAAACTTTCTTCTTTTTTATCTAATCTATGACGTTGAGAATCAGCACGAATTGAAGTAATATTGGCATAAACTCCTAGCATAGTGGTAAATGGGTTAAGAAATTGAATAGCATAGTTAATTTTAGCGATAGCATTTGTTGGTACATAAATAACATCACCCTCTTGAAGAATGTTATCAAGTTTTTTATCTGGAGCCATTAATTCACTCAAAGTCATAGGTTTGTTAGTTCCTAATGATGGACGGATTATGTTAATTGAATCAAAGTTAGCATCTATTGTTGGACCACCAGCTTTAGCCACTAATTCAAACAATGACATTTTCGGTAACAAACGGAAAGCA
>JAUCGN010000015.1 GCA_030378125.1 Thiotrichales bacterium HSG1
GCAGAATCTAAAGAATATATTGATGTAAAACATGACTTTTTAGAGGAGATAGACAAAGGGCATGGGCGTGTAGAAACCAGACGTTATTGGATTACTAGTCATTTGGAAACTATTCCTAAAGAATTGGGAAGGTTTAACCAGTATCGGAATGGTTGAACGAATTTGTTGGGTCAATGGAAAAGAAACTCAAGAAAAACGGTACTTTATATGTTCAATATCTGCTAAAGTTAATCTTTTTGCAAAAGCAGTACGAGAACATTGGGGTATAGAGAATAAATTACATTGGCGACTTGATGTCATTTTTAGAGAAGATGCTAATAAAATACGTAAGGGGAATTCACCTGCTATCATGACTACTATTAGACATATTTGTATGGGGATTTTTGACCTTGATAACACTATTTCTGGTAGTCTTGCTAAGAAACGCCGTAAAGCTACTTGGAGTGATGATTTCCGCAGCTCACCTTGTGTTTGGGTTATAATTTTAATGCGGTCGCCCTGCTATGGATGGTGTCATGATATTAAACTCTACTCGTAAAATATGGGGTACTGATGTTTATATAGGATGTTTAAGGAGAAAGGATTCTGTCATTATCATCTCTAATGAACGTTCTAATTTACTTCAAGATTATGCCAAACGATGGGAAATTGAAACATTATTCGGTTGCTTAAAAACCAAAGGTTTTAATCTTGAAGACACTCATTTAACTGACCATGAACGTATTTCTAAATTATTTGCTTTACTTACTATTACCTTTGCTTGGGGAGGGATTCTTATGTGGTTGGCATTTGGTTAAATAAACACGAACCTATCAGTATAGCTAAACATAAACGTCCTTACATTAGTTTATTTCGATATGGATTAGATTATTTGCGTAAGATTTTATTTAACTTTGACTCTTCTGAACACTTGTTTTTATATTCATTAACGCTTCTTAATCAAAAACAGTCATTTACGTAACTTTGTCCTGTACAAAGAAAATTACAGAAACAAATCACATTTCAATTAATATTAACAACTCATCAACCGGCTTTTGTAAAAATTTTTGGTGAAGATTGTACAAGAATATTAACGGAATTTTAACTATGACAACACGCACAATTAGTAACTTATCACCAGAATTAACTATTCCTAAAGAATATTTAAAACAAATATGCCATCTTCAACCATAACACAAACCTTATTTGGCAGTCTATTAGATAGTCCGGCTGCTGTGGAAATAACGGCTCATGTTTTAGAGAAAGCGATTCCAATTATTCGGGATCATTTCACGCTTTCTGCTAATGAAATAACAAGAGCCTATCAAGATAGTTGTCGTTATAGCTTTGTAGCGATTAGTATTGGTCTTGACGCACCTGATTCTCTTATCAAAAAAGTTTGTCATACTAAAATAACTCGTGAATTTGCCCAACAAATCGAAACCGATTACCTACAACCTTTCAGAGAACAAACTGGAATTAAAAACTTCGGTTTTGACAAACACTTAAAAAAATGGGCCAAACAAACCGATAAATTATTTGCTCTCAAAGAGATAACCGAAGCAGATTTAGCTGCTCTTATTGATGGTAGAAAAACTACTAATATTAGTGAGTTAATCTTATCTCAAATGGAGAAAATTGAACCAGTTGATGATACATTGGCTAAATTTCTCCGTTTTAATAATTTATTAGGTGATAGCGTCTTATTTTTCTTTCGGGAACAGTTTCGTAAAGATGCACGAATTCAAGCAACCCAAACTGCTTTACAACAAGAACGTTTGTGTATTGATGTGCAGAATATTCAAGCAACTTTAGCTGATTTGCAAAGTACGCAAGAAAAACATCCTTTTTTGGCCGAACAAATATCTAAACAAGTGCAGTATTTACAACAATGGCAAGTTCAGCAGAAACAGTTGCTCAAGTTTCAAAAAAGGTTTGCTGGTCAGTTGGATGAGGTGTTGGATTGGGCAAAAGATGTTTATATTAGTTTAGATGAAATTAAGGTTGTAGTAGATAAAACTCATGATTTAGCTGAGGAAATTAATCAAAAGTTAGATGCAGTTTTGACTGCTCAACAGCAGGATAATTCGGCTCAAATCAATCATGCTGATGGTACGGTGCAATATGCAGCACAGAATCAGCAATTGTTGCAGGATTTGTTAGCTAAATTACAGAGTTTATCGCCGCAGAATCTATTGTATGGTCAGGTGTCAAATAAGGCTGGACGGGCTTTGTCTTCAAGTGGTTCGAGTTCCGCTTTGGATGATGCAGAGCGTTTATTTGAGCAACTAACTCAACAGAAAATACCTCAAGATGATAAGGCGTTGGCGTATTTTAATTTGTTTCAAGTACGGTGGCGGAAAGCGTTTACTGCTATTGGTATGGATGTTAAGGAACAGTTATATGCTCAAGCTTTAGGTTCTTTTCAGCAGGCAATTGAATTGGATCGGCGGTATGCTTTGCATGATATGAGTGAGGGCAAGGGTTATTATCCGATTAAGAAGATGTTGGGTGCTGGTGGGATGGGTTGTGCGTTTTTGTGTGAGAATCATAATTTTAAGATGCATGGGCATAAGTTGGTGGTGGTTAAGTGTTTTTGGGAGGATATAAGCGGTAGTTTGGAGCAGTTGTTTCAAGAGCCAAAGACGATGCATAGTATTGCTGGTGCTTATGTGCCGGAGATTTTGGATTATGGTTATGCGGATAATGTGCGTCAGACTAAGCCTTATTTTGTTACTGAGTATTTTGCGGATGCGGTGGATGGTGAGGTGTGGTTGGAACGGGAGGGTTGTTTGGATTTGGAGACTGGTTTGCAGGTGGCGGTGCAGATAGCTGAGGCTTTGCAACAGGCTCATGCGAAGGGTATTTGTCATTTGGATTTGAAGCCAGCTAATTTGTTGTTGTGGAGGGTGGATGGTTCAGTTGTTGTGAAGGTGATTGATTTTGGTTTGGCACGGGTGACGGCATCTCAAGGGGTTGCGAGTGGTTCTACGGTATTTGGGCAGGCTATGTTTGGGACGTTGGATTATGCTCCGCCTGAGCAACGTGGTCATGGTTTTCGTTATGGTCAGCCAAGTGCTAAGAGTGATGTGTTTGCGTTTGGTATGACTATGTATCGTTTGTGGACTGGTAAGCATCCGCATCCATTTCGGGAAAGGGATTTACCGGATGTTGTGAGGAATTTATTTACTAATTGTGTCGAAAATAATCAGGAAGAACGACCTGAATCGAAATATTTAGTTAAATCTTTAAAAGATATTTTTGATAAACTAATTGTAACTAAAGCTTTGTCTAATTCGACACAATTACATTCATCTAAAACAGACGATGATGCTTGGAAAAATGCTTGTCAACAAAATACAATTGAGTCTTATCAGAAATATTTAGAAGATAATGGTATTTCTAAAATATACACTGAAACCGCTCAAAGTAGATTACAGACTTTAAAAACTGAAGTTGATAAACAAGCATGGAATAAAGCATGTAAAAAAAATACGATAGAATCTTATCAAATTTATTTAAATGGTAATACACTAAAAAAATATGTTCATGATGCTCAAAAACAACTGGAAAAAATTAAAAAATGTTTAGAGGATGAAGAAGCTTGGAAATGGAGTTGTAAACAAGATAACAAGGCTGCTTATCAGGTTTACTTGAATGGTAATACAATAAAAAGACATGCCAATGAAGCTAAAAAATGTCTTAAATTTTATAACAAACTTTCTCCTAAAAATCCGCTGGATTATTTGCGTTTATTGTGGTGGATTTTGGTTATTCCACAAAATTTACAAAATTACCAAGAAGAATTTGGTAATGAAAAATATGTTAGTAAATGGTTAGCTAGTACCGTAATTTGGTCACCATTTTTTATGTATACTTTGACGTTGTGGTTAGAATTAGTACCACCTATGGGAAATGCTTGGTCATCAGAAGTTTATCTATCACTAACAATTATGTTTTTAGTTGGGTGGATACTAACTGGGTGGTTTGGTGATGGTTTAAAGATAATAATATTATTATTATCGTTAGTGATACTTGCAGTAATGCCTGTACTGTTGTTTGTGATATTGTTGGTGATAATATACATCATGGCACTTTTGATAGTATATTTAATAGCACCTATTGAAGTAGCATCAGGTTTAGCAACAACCTTAGCAGTCATCGGAGCAATTGTGATGACATTTGGCGTTTTTGAAGACTGGAGATACAAAGAAGCAAGAAATATCGTAGATATAGAAAATGGTACTTACTCTTGGATAGTTCGCCTTACCTTCTTCCTCCTAATAACATCCCACCTATTCTTAATTTATTACTGCTTTTTTGGAGGTTGGCAGTGGTTTGTTTAATTGTCAGAATCAGGATTTACCGGATTAAAGGATTTTCAGGATAAAAGCAATAAACCTTAAATAATTACCTTGATTATGATGCTTTAATTTTTTATGTTTTAATCCAGAAAATCCTTTAATCCGGTAAATCCTGATTCTGACAAGAAAGATTATTAATCAACTAAAATTACAATACCTAGGAATAACTTATGATAGATGACGAACTAACATATAAAATTATAGGTTGTGCAATGAAAGTTCACAACACATTAGGGCCAGGATTTCAGGAAGTAATTTACCAACGTTGCCTCGCAATCGAACTAAATAAATCAGGATTATCATTTACCAGAGAACAAGACCATAAAATTTACTATGAAGGCACTGAAGTAGGTACGCGCAGAGCAGACTTTGTAGTTGAAAACGAGGTGATTATAGAAATAAAAGCACTAACAAACTTAGAAGATGTACATATTGCCCAAGCTAAAAATTATGTAATAGCCTACGATTTTCCAAGAGGATTACTGATTAATTTTGGTGCAAAAAGCTTACAAAATAAACGATTATTTAATCCAAAATATCAAGATTGAAGAACTTACAGGATAAAGTTACTATGAAAAATTACTTAAGTATTTTAATGTTTTGCATGTTTACAACTGTATTGGCTCAAGATTTTTCAGATTGCAAAGCTACATATTCATTAGATGGTAAACTCCATATACCATGTGTAAATGTTCCAGAACTAGGAGACAATTATCAATTTGAAGTGGATATGGAACAATTATCCATAACTGAAGAACCTCCACAATTTATAGTCAATAACATAACAAGTATTGAAACAGAAAAGAACTATATGTTAGTTGATGAATTAGTTAGTGTTTATGATGGAGATACCTTTAAAATCAATATAACAGGATGGCCACCAATCCTGTCAGAAATTTCAATTAGACCACGTGGTGTTGATACACCAGAAATAAATGGTGATTGTTCTTTTGAAAAAAATTTGGCTCAACAAGCAAAACAATTTACTTCCAAACAATTGCATAATGCTAAAAATATAGAATTACATAATCTTGAACGTGGTAAATATTTCCGAATTGTCGCAGACGTTCTTGTGGATGGAAAAAATTTAGCAGAACTGATAATTGTAAATAATTATGGCCGATTCTATGATGGTAATGAAAAACGTGGTTCATGGTGTGAAGATTAAATTTTTACTTTTAAAGGCTGGCAGTGATTTGTTTAATTGTCAGAATCAGAATGGTTAGTACAGCGAATTCACGAAATAATCGAATTAAAGACGGTTATGTTGTATTCGTTTATTTCGTCAATTCGTTGTACTACTTTGTTCAGAATTAGGATTTACAAGATTAGGGGATTTTCAGGATAAAAGCAATAAACCTTAAAAACAATGATTACCTTGATTATAACGCTTTAATTTTTTAGGTTTTAATCCAGAAAATCCTTAAATCCTGAAAATCCTGATTCTGACAATTAAAAGGTTTAATCATATTCAAAACGTCCTGTACAAAAAATATTCCATACAAAGAATCCAAATAACCGAGGAATAACAATGATAGCTATGCTAATATCTCGTTCCCACATGCCATGTGGTAACGCCATAACACCACGCCGGCGGTGCGTATCAAATGGTATTAATCTCAATATGTCAATAAGCTCACCCACATGGCATGTGGAACGAGATAAATTTGCTGATTTATCAATTCTGTAATTAGTGAGATTACCTGTAATATTTTCATGAAAAAGTTTATACTTAGCTGATAATTGGATTCCTTCCTTTAATAAATTAAGTAATTTGATTGGATTTTTCTCATCCTCCAATTTTGCAATATCAGGTATTTCATTCTTCAAATAGTCAAGCAATTTGTCAGGTTTTTTTCCAACATGCCTCAGGTATTTCCATTTCTTCTTTTAAATCATTCAATAAATTAGCTAATTCTGCCATGTATTTATTTAGATAAGTCAATGGATAAGATAAATTTTTATACCTTTTTTCCTCATCTTCTCACTGTTTTTCTTGCATATTTGTTATTGCAGTTCCAACAGCTTGCCTTCGATCAACTTTATCAGCTAGTTCGCCTAAAGTTTGTGAATTGCAATCAGTCATTATTCCCTACCTTAAAGTTCAAACTGGAATTTTAAAACTCTAATTATATGATACCATGAGTTTAATTGACTAATCAACTTTTTTAATTTAAAAAACCTGATAGCTCTGAATATGCTTAAAGAGACTTCATAAAATGTTAATAGAAATCCTGATTTTAACAACTTTATCGCTAATAATTATTGCAATATATTACTGGAATTTATACCAACATCCAATTATACGTCTTTTGATGACAGAACCATCACGCTTACTATCAGAAATCCCTTTAGAAAAGCTTGCTAAAACTAAATTACTATTACAACGTACTAACTATCTTGATAAAGTATTAGTAGAAAATGATATCGACTGTTTAGATATAGCTATTAAATTTATCAATACATCAGATGAAGTACGCTATGAAATAATATCTAACAAATTGAATTGTAAAACAGAACCAAGCATTAACTCAGAAGTTTTTAAATTAAATTTATGCTCAACTTTTCCACTAGGTCTTGTCGGTTGTTTATTATATTTTCCTGCTAAAAATTTAACTGTAACTAGCATTATTAGTAAACTAAAACAAGAGTTTATATTTTCTAATGTAATAATCATAACGTTAAAACCAAATCAACAATCAAAACTACGTTCTTATGGTAAGGATTTATCTACTAGATGGATAGTCCCAAGTAATCAGGAATTAGCAACTTTACTATTACATCCTGACCCAATTTGTATATTCACTGAATTATTAGCTAATCAACTTGCTAGAAAGCTTATTTCTCCATATCAAACTGAAGGTGGAATTATTAAAGAAGTAGTTTTTTTTTGGACGCGAAGAATTGTTAGCTCGCATTTTAAACCGTGATTTGGCAAATTATTTAGTTATTGGTGGACGGCAACTAGGAAAATCCAGTTTTTTGAAAAAAATAGAACGATATTATGAAAATAACACGAAAGTGCAATGTTATTATCTTACTTTATTTGGAAACAATCTGTTAGATATATTGAAAAAAGAATTGGGGTTAGCAGAAAAAGTTTCTCAATCTACAGTTTTAGAAAAATTAGGCAATGTAGAATTTGGAAAAAGTCGTTTATTACTGATTGATGAAGCTGATCAATTTATTCGTGATGAAATGGCTAATAATTTCCCTTTATTAAGTTTTTTTCGTGGTTTAAGTGAATTGGGTAACTGTCATTTTATATTTGTTGGATTTTGGGATTTATATGATGCTGCTATTAATTATCAATCTCCAATAAGAAATTTTGGCCAATCAATACAAATAGGTAAATTAGAAGCAGATGCTTGTAAAAAATTAGCTACTGAACCAATGAAAATACTAGATATTTACTATCAATCTGAAGATTTAGTTGAACAAATTCTAATTGCAACCGGTCAACGAGCAAACTTGATTGCAATAACATGTAACGAAATGTTAGGAAAATTAAAAAATGATCAGAATGTATTAAAGCAAGAAAATGTAACTGATGGTCTTCAGTGTGAAACTATGGAAATAGCCTTATCTGGTTGGACAAAGCTAACCGATGATGATGAAGCAAGTCGTTTAGATCGAATCATCATTTATGTCACGGTTAAAAAAGGTAAATTTAATAAAAAAAGTTTAATAAAATTTTTCAATAAACATAATTATACCTGCTGTGTCCCTGAATTAGAAAAATCTTTAAAACGTCTTGAATTAGCTTATATTATCCAACGTGATAATAAGGGAATTTATACTTATTGCGTACCTCTATTTAGGAAACAACTATTAGAGGAAGATTTGATAACGTTGTTAAAACAGGAGATGGGTAACCAAGTAAGGTAACTGCCATTAAGTTAATGGATTAAAAACAAATTTTACATTTCAAATATATCAGCTTGGTTGTGTACAGAACATTTTTTTTGATGCACAATAATAAGGATTTAATTGTAATTGATAATAATTATTTATCCTTTTCTCATATCGAATTCAGGTTAATAGTTTAAAACATGGTACAATCATAACAACAATTTTTACCAATGGTTAGCATAATGAAAACGCTATTGATTCTCTCATTATTAATTTTTTCAATACCCACTGTTGCTAAACAGTATTTACCAAAGAACAAACAAACAGTGTTGGGACTTTATGTTACTGCAAAAGAAGCTTTCGCAAAAAGGCATATTATTCCAAATAAAGTAAAAATATTAGATGTTAGAACTCAGGGTGAATATATATTTGTTGGTCATGCTTCAATGGCAATAAATATCCCATTGGAATTTTTAAATAGGGGAATTGATTTGAAAAAAATGAATCCAATTATGTCTTTAAATTATAACTTTGTAGATGAGGTTAAAAAGAGGTTTAATAAAACTGATGTAATTATGATCATATGTCGTTCTGGTGTAAGAAGTGCCATTTCAGTTAATAAACTAGCACAAGCTGGTTTTAAAAATGTTTACAATATAACTGATGGATTTGAAGGTGATAAATCAAATGTTATGGATGACTTTAGCAATGGAAAAAGGATTGTTAATGGATGGAAAAATTCTAATCTTCCTTGGACCTACCAACTTGATCCTGAATTAGTATATTAATTCCTAAAAATTATAGAACTTAAAATATGTTTAAACCCCTACCCCTATTTATTGGATTACGTTATACCAGAGCTAAACGCCGTAACCATTTTATTTCTTTTATTTCACTTACTTCCATGTTGGGTATTACATTGGGAGTAGTAGCCCTGATAACTGTATTGTCAGTAATGAACGGTTTTGAAAAAGAATTGCGGCATCGCATGTTAGGCATGTCAGCCCACGTTGTGATAAATACCCTAAATGACCATTGGGATGATTGGCAAAAAATGGCTGGGGAATTAGCCGATAAACCACATGTAGTTGGAGTAGCCCCATTTATTCAAGGTCAGGCTATGGTTACTCACAACAAAAATGTTGAAGGTACTTTTTTGCAAGGTATTTCTCCTAAATATGAACCACAAGTATCTAAAGTACAAGATAAAATGATGGTTGGTAGCTTAAACAATTTACAAGCCGGCAAGTTTAACTTAATCTTAGGTAATGAATTGGCTCGTACTCTCGGAGTTGGAATTGGAGACAAGATAACTCTAGTTGTGCCACAAGCATCTGTCACCTTAGTTGGCTTATTACCACGCATGAAGCGTTTTACTATAGGTGGTATTTTTAATATTGGAATGCACGAATTTGATAGTGGACTTATTTCGATTCATCTTGAAGATGCCGCAAAACTTTTACGCATGCCTCCTGATAGTATCACTGGCCTCAATTTAAAGCTGGACGATATGTTCATTGCTAAACAGTTTAGTCGTGAATTACAAAATCAATTACCATTTGGTTATTACAGCTATGATTGGACTTATCGACATAAGAACTTTTTTGAAGCCATAAAGATGGAAAAAACTGTAATGTTTGTTATTTTAACCTTAATTGTGGCGGTAGCAGCTTTTAATATTGTTTCTACATTAGTAATGGTAGTAACTGATAAACAAGCAGATATTGCAATTTTACGCACTTTGGGAGCTACTCCTAAAACCATAATGATGATTTTTATGGTACAAGGAATTTTAATTGGATTGTTTGGCACTATTTTAGGAGTTGGTGGAGGAATTAGTTTAGCTTTAAATATTGAGACAGTGGTTCCGGCAATTGAACAAATGTTTAATGTCCAATTTTTATCTTCGGATGTTTATTATATCAGTGATTTGCCTTCTGATTTACGTTGGATGGATGTTTATAAAATAGCTGGTTTATCATTATTAATCAGTTTATTAGCAACTATTTATCCAGCTTGGCAAGCTTCACGCACCCAACCAGCTGAGGCTTTGCGTTATGAATGATATAGTTTTGGATTGTAAAAATGTCAGTAAAAGTTTCACCGATGCAGACCTTGAGATTGATGTGTTACAACAGATAAATTTAACCATCAAAAAAGGGGAACGGGTAGCTATTGTTGGCAGTTCTGGAGCTGGTAAAAGTACTTTGTTACATCTATTGGGTGGTTTAGATACAGCAACTACTGGAGACATTTGGATAGCTGGTAAACGCATAGGTGATTTAAATCAGACAAAACTTGGGTCATGGCGTAATTTACACTTGGGTTTTGTTTACCAATTTCATCATTTACTGGCAGAATTTACAGCTTTAGAAAATGTTTGTATGCCACTATTAATAAAAGGTTTATCAACAAGTGAAGCTCAAGATAAAGCTGCCACTATTTTAACTCAAATAGGTTTGGGGAAACGTTTAAAACATAAGCCGGGTGAATTATCAGGTGGTGAACGACAACGGGCTGCTGTAGCACGGGCTTTAGTTACTGAACCAAGCTGTGTGTTAGCTGATGAACCAACTGGCAATTTAGACAAGCACACTGCCGAGCAGGTTTATGAGCGTATTTTAGAATTAAACGATGTGATTGGCACTAGTTTGGTATTAGTAACTCATGCTCCAGATTTAGCTAAACGTATGGATCGAACTTTGACTTTAATTGATGGAAAACTTTGTTAGTTTTCACTTTTGTGAAGGGTGTTTTGTCTAAATTAGAATTTAAGAAGCATTAACCATAAAACAGAAAAGGGTCGGTGAAATTAATAGCATAACTGACCTTAACAAACTTAATCATTTTCAATTCTCTTATTACTGTTATAGGACTTACGCATTGACAAGAATATTATAATATGGATCATCCAAAAAAACTATAGAAAAGAATCCAATGAGAGAAATAAGTCGTCCATCAACAGCGAAATGTACCTTATCCATGTATATATCCTATATATTAAGTGAACCAAAATATATAAATTGCAGTAGGTTAGGAGAATTGATGAACATATCACATGACAGTGTGAACCGTTTTTTAAATAGAGAAAACTTAACACCAGAAGATTTATTTTTGGAAGCAAAATCTCAATTAAATTTGGAAGGTGGTATGTTGAGTGTGGACGACACAGTAATCTAGGCTAACAGTTTTTGGAAAAAACTTTAACCTAGATTGGATAAACCCTATAGTTATCATATGGATTTAGTTGACCATTTCTGGTCAGGAAAGCATCACTGTAGTGTAAAAGGAATTAATTTAATAACGTTGTATTACACTGATGTTAAAGATAATCACCTGCCAATTAACTATAGAATCTATGATAAATCAGAATGTAAGACATGATTACTTTCAAGATATGTTGATTGAAGTATTAAACTGGGGTGTTAAACCAAACTTTGTAAGTGGAGACAGTTGGTATAGTTGCGTTCCCAACCTTAAACTGATAAAAAACCATCAATTAGGTTTTCTATTCGCACTTAAAAGTAACCGTTCTGTTTCAATTGAAAAAAATAAGTATTTATAGATTCAAAAATTGGATATTCCAGAATATGGTTTGGAAGTTTGGTTACATGATTTTGGGTATGTCAAAGTATTTCGTACGATGTTAAAGGACCAGCAACGACATTATGCAGTGTACTTACCCGATGATAAACAGCTTGAAAAATTTGATAGAAGTATGTTTATTAAACTCCACGACCAACATTGGCAAATTGAGCAATATCATCGTGTTATCAAGCAAGTTTGCCATATTGAACATTTTCAGGTTCGCTCACAAACAGCTATACGTAATCACATTTTTGCATCAATTTGTGGCTATGTACGTTTGCAATACTTGCGTATAACTGATTTTATTGACAATTGTTATAATTTACAAAGAAACTTATTTAATGAAGTTATCTCTATATTCATTCAAAATTTTATTCCTAGCATTAGACATCTTGATCCTCAAGTTCACAGGAAAATCCCTCTATAATTTATTTATATGATTTTATTGATGAAAATATCTTCTTGGATTTGTCAATGCGTAAGTCCTAATTTCATTAGCATCAATTATTAATTGTAAATTGATTTTGCCTTCAAAAATTTTTAATTCTAATGGAGTCGATATAATTATAGCAATAAAAATTGCCAATACTAATCTAGGAGTGGCTAATTTAAGCTCATCCCAAACATTATCTTGTTTATTCATACTGGAAACAATAAATCTATCTAAATTAAAAATGAATAATCCCCAAATCATTCCCAAAAATATTATATAAAATAATGAAATATAATCATCTTTATAGAAAATGGTGGAAAGTGCATATCCACCAGATAACATTGCAAATAATGCAGTAAAAAATACAGTTCCACCAATACTTTCATATTTGGCAATTTCTGGAATAGCACATTTTTCTAGTATAGTTTTATCAGCACCAGAACAAAAAATCAAAAAATTAAACATTTTTTATAATTAGTCGTTTTTGTAAGTCATTAATTTCTTCTTTTATTTGTTCTGCATCATCATTTGTTGCAATAATTATCTTTTCTAAGTCAGACTTTTTGTCCATTTGGAATCCTAATTCTTTTTGTTCTTTCAATATGGAAAGTTTATTTTCAACTAGTTTAATATGTTGTTCTTTTAAAGTAATTAATTGTTTTATATCAGATTTATTATCTATAATTTCTGGTTGTTTATTGATAATAGGTTTTGCGTTATTTTTACATACCCCCAATATATCCGGTTGCCCATGAGAACTCAATTGTGGAACTGGTAAATTTTTAGCTTTCAACTGTTTAATTAACTGATTAGTAATATCTTGAAAGGTTAAAAATTCACCAACATTATCAATACCTTTTCTAAAAATTTCTAACAACTCGTGAGTAAATGCTGTACAATCCTTATTTTCTGGAGATGTATCTTTAGCCGGTTTATTAGAAGATGCAGCAACAATAAAAAACACATTCTTTTTGCCTTTACTATCAACTTTTTCTTTTAATCTAGCACTAAAACAACAATCAATAATAAAAATAATATTTTTAGCTCTAGTTTCTTGGATAACTAAATCAACCAATTTGCTTGATTCTATTGCTCTTGTACATTGTTTTTTTAAAACTGTTGTTCTTTTAGTAGCTAAATAAAAACTATTACTTTTAGGAATACCGTGTCCAGCATAATAAACAATAATTGTATCTGAAGCATCAGAAAATATATCAATAGTTTCCTCAATGATTGTATCAAAATCATCTTTATCTAATATTGGATGAATATTATCCGCATCAATTCCAACAAATTCGTTTAGAGATTTATGTAATTCTATAAGATTATTCTTAACATTGGGTAAATCTGGTAAATTATCATTTGTTGCATCAAATTTACTAGCACCAATCAAAATAACCTGAGTATTTTTTGGATCAATTAATTCCATTAGTTAATCTCTACAAAATTTTTCTTTCATTTCTTTAATCATTTTTTCCAACATAACTTGCATTTTCGGATCACTAGCCATTAATTTTTCAGAAATGGCCTGTAATTTTGGGCAAATCATAACGTTATTATATCCATACCAAGTTTGTAGATATTCAATAAAAGACTTAAAATCATCAAATGTTTGCACACAAGTGAAAATAGTATCTAATAATTCATAGACACCCATATCACCTTCATCTGGTGGTAACTTCTTTCTTTTAACCTCAATACCAGATCGCTCCAACCAATCAATCAAATCCAATAAAGTCTCTTCATTGGCATCTTCACCTTTTAAACGCAATTCTAACTCAATAGTCATGACAAACTCCTTAAAGTTATAAATGTTTCACTATCTTTCCCAAAATCAAATATACTAGCCCCAATCAAAATAGCTCTTGTATCTTCTGGTTTAATTTGTATCATAATTTAATGCTCAAGATTCTGTTCACATTCCGAAAAAAATAAATCCAAAATTCCCAACAATTCTTCCACATGTTGAACTCCAGCAGAAATAGGATGCCGAATAAACAAGTTTTTTTCCAATTTACCAAATTGCCAAATATCACCAGTTGTTACAATAGATAAAATAGGAATATCAACAGAATCATTCAATTTTTGACACACAACCGACTGTAACAAAGCTTGCTTCCAACCCTCATCAAAATTCTCATTCTTTGCTTCTACTGTTAATAACAAAGGTTTATAAACTTTCTTATAACCGGTAGGAGTTTTAGCAGTTACCAAATAATCAGGAATAACAACCACATCATCAGTTTTAATTTGTACATGACTAAATAAATTCAATTGAGAATGTTTTCTCCAAATCTCTTTCAAAAATGGCACAACAATAAACTCCGCAGCAAAAGCTTCCTTATCATCTTCGCCCCGATTTTTAAGAGAAAAATCCAACTCATCTTTAAACCAATCCATCACACTAACCAGTTTAACTTCATCAAAATTAATAAACTCGGCTATCTCATAATTAAGATGATAATGCTCCAAAATAGTCAGAATATTATCAAATTTATCAGTCATATAACTTTCCTAATTATTGATGGTTTTTCATTTTATCTAAAATAGCTTGAATTTTACTATTAAGTTCAACCATTTCTTTATCTGAATCAGTTATTTTTGGAGTTATCGTAACTTTTTTATCTTTCTGCCATTGGATAACAGCCGCCATCACCTGAACAACCGCAATACCAGTTGAAATCATAGTCATTATCGTATTTGGATCAGTCCAAAATCCCATATCACCTCTAGCTGGTGGCAACTCCTTTCTTTTAACTTCTTCCAATCCATCAATATTTGTCCGCTCCAACCAATCCATCAAGTCCAATAAAGCATCTTCATTGACATCATCACCTTCCAACCGCAATTCTAACTTTATACCTTCTTCTATACTCATAAAAACCTCTTTAATATAAAATGTTTAAACAAATTATGGCACCCTTCATATTCCAATAAAAGTAGTGAACAATTATTTCGGGAATAGAGTGAAACGGATTTCTCGAAACTGGAGCTGAATATTGGTTTTGGGAAATACACTTCGTTCCATTCCCGAAACAACTGTCAACTATTTTTGAAAGGTATCCAAATTATCATATAAATACTGATAAATATCAATAGATTTATTTGATTAAAAGTTAAACATCAGGTAAATAGTTTAAGTGATGATGGAATGGTTTCAAAAATTGGCAATATAGAGGTGGTTAATTTGAATCTCAATGGTCAAAATGACAGCAATTCCCGTTTATAGGGCTTACGGATATTCGTCTTGTAACTTTTTGGTAGTCCTGCAATTTATAGTGATAAATCTATTAAGCACTTGATATTTAACATTTTTAAAAATGAACACTACTCTGTACAGGACTACCAATTTTTTTAACAGTCAATACCCAGAACCCAATTATAAAATTTTAATCATAAAGCCAACATGCAACATGATGTTTAACGGAATGTTCTATCAAATTAGGAGCATTTTGAACACAATGAGACGTATGTTTTGAACAACGAGTGCTAAAACGACAACCATTTGGGTATTCAAATGGCATAGGAACATTACCAGAAATGGCTGCTAATCGTTCGTGTCCGGGTATAGGTAAAGTTTTTAGCAAAGCCTGAGTATAAGGATGCAAAGGATTTTTGAATAAAGGACGTACCTCGCTATGTTCCGCAATTTCTCCAGCATACATAACTATAACTCGCCCCGCAAAATGAGCCACAACTCCCAAATTATGAGTAATCAATAAAATAGCCATACCCATTTCATCTTGTAACTGTTTTAGCAAACGTAAAATTTGTGCTTGTATAGTTACATCCAAAGCTGTTGTCGGTTCATCTGCTATTAATAAGTCCGGTTTACAGGCCAATGCCATCGCAATCATTATCCTTTGCTTCATCCCTCCAGATAACTCATGAGGATATTGGTCAACCCGACTATGTGGTGAAGAAATACCCACCTTTTCTATCAAATTTATAGCTTCTTGTCGAGCCTCATTTTCTGTCATCGCAAAATGCTGAATAAGAACTTCACCAATCTGATTGCCAACAGTAAACACAGGATTCAGGGAAGTCATCGGCTCCTGAAATATCATACCAATACGTTTACCTCTAATTTGTTGCAATTGCTTAGCAGGTAAACCAATCAATTCTTGATCTTTTAATTTTATGTTGCCTTTAGTGATCTTACCCGGTTCATCAATTAAACCCATTATAGCCAGAGCTGTCACTGACTTGCCACAACCTGACTCTCCAACTAAAGCCACTGTTTCACCAGCATTTATATTGAAAGAAACATTTTGTACTACTTTTAACTCACCTCTGTCGGTGAAAAAAGAGATATGTAAATCATTAATATCTAAGATAGAATTCATTAATAGTTAGAGACTTATTTTAAGTGGTAGAGTCCAAGATTAGGTTGTCTTAAACAAGTGATGGTTTTAAAAACTCTGAAAGGTTTAATAATATCTTCGCCAATCCAAAAAATTGTTGTTTCGGGAATGAAATACGATTTCCTGAAACTCAACCAAGACATTAGGTTTCGGGAAATCCACTTTGCTCCATTCCCAAAACAACCAGATGATTGGCGAAGCTATTGGTTTAACATTACCTATTTTAATTACCCAAGAATCATAATTGAGTGTCAATCTTGTCCTTTGATTTGTTGTTTTGCATGGTAAGAAGAACGCACTAAAGGACCACTGGCAATATTTTTAAACCCCATTTTATACCCAAGTTTTGCCAATTCATCAAATTCAGTTGGCAATATATACCGTTGCACTGGTAAATGTT
>JAUCGN010000145.1 GCA_030378125.1 Thiotrichales bacterium HSG1
TTGGCTCCCTAATAATTGGTGGTTTGTTGACCATCTTAATAGTCCTTTCTAGAACTCCATTACTACAGGATGTTATCCCTTGGCTAGATTTTTTCCACACGGCCCTTGTAGTCCATGTTGACTTAACTGTATTGGTCTGGTTTTTATCTTTTGCTGGGGTTTTATGGAGTTTGATGACTACTCGTTGTCTATTCTGTGGTTGGATTGCCCTTGCATTAGCTATCATCGGCACTTTAATTATCAGTTCGGCTCCATTTTTGGGTGATGGTAATCCCTTGATGAACAATTATATACCAGTATTACAAATGCCTATATTTTTTATTGGACTAGGAATATTTATCTTAGGTTTCAGTATACTGGTCATGCACAACTTGTTATCCTACATGTTGGATTCATTATTTTTTAAAAATCAGTCAGATTTATCCTCTAACAAAACCTCACATCTTATTTTAGAATTTGGGTTATTTACCGCATTAATAACAGCGTTTATTGCTATGATTGCATTTTTTTGGTCTTATTTTACTATTCCAAAAACCATTGAAACTGGACAATATTATTACGAACTATTATTTTGGGGTGGTGGTCATGTCATACAATTTACCCACACTCAACTAATGCTAGTTTTATGGTTTTGGTTAGCAACAATATCTGGAATTAAATTATCCATAACTCCAAGATTAGCAATAATTTTACTGGTTTTAGGTATGGCTCCAACCTTGCTAACTCCATTAATTTATCTTGCTTACGATGTTAATTCTCCAGACAGCCTGACTGCATTTACTGATTTGATGAAATATGGAGGAGGTTTGGCGGCTTTACCATTGGGATTGATTATTACACTTGGCATTTTTAGGACACAAAAGACTTTACCAACGTTAACACCAGAATATTCAGCGTTAATAATCTCCATATTTTTCTTTGCAGTAGGTGGAATAATTGGTTTTATGATTCACGGAAGTAATGTAACCATACCCGCCCATTATCATGCATCTATATTTGCAATAACAATAGCTTTCATGGGAATTACCTACCATCTTATGCCAAAATTTGGTTNTAANNAAATCACTGGTAAATGGGCTAAATGGCAACCAACTATTTACGGCATTGGTCAACTAATGCATGTATTAGGACTAGCATGGTCTGGTGGTTATGGAGTGCAACGAAAAACTGCTGGTGCTGAGCAAGGATTAGAAGGAATGCAGCAAATTGCTATGGGTATTATGGGGTTAGGTGGTATGATTGCTATCATAGGCGGGGTTATATTTTTAGTATTAGTTTTGAAAGCTATAACTTTTCGGGGTTAAGATATTTTCAATTATTTTTCAATAGATAAGAATTATATATGTTTTGGAAGAACACATAAAACATTGGTCCTAAAGCTGCCAACGGATTTATAAAAGTTAAAGCTATCCAAATCATAAACATATTATTTTTTTGACCAAGTGATTGACTATTTTCTTGATAATATTGTTTTTTCCCAATTAATGTTCCTAAATAGAAATTAATAATACATAACAACATGGAAACAATGGCAATGGCAATAATTGTGGTTATGGGAGTGGTGGTAGCTTCAGTAAATATATAATGAGATGCTTTTGCTGTCGCTAAATATAGACCAGCTAACCATAAGTAAAAGAAAATATTTGGATTAATTTTCTTTCGCAAATTTATGGTCTTAGCAAGCAGCAAAGGTAAGATAACTATCATTAATGTGGAAAATAACATATTTCCGGTCGAAACATTTGCTTTAGTTGAGGTTATTAATGGTAGTAAAAATGGAATAAAAATAGCCACTAAACAGTTAGTTAAAACTACTGATGCAATTATATAATTTACATCTTTTTTTAGCAGTCTGATCATTACCGGGGCTGCCGTTGCAGTTGGGGTAATTCCTACTAAGAAAGCTATTACTGCAATGTCTTGATTTACAAAGCTAATTAAGTAATAAGATGAAAAAGCAATTCCTAACATTGCAAGAAAAATGTGTATAGCTCCCAAATACACACTCATTGTCCCAGTAAATTTTGCTTCCAAAAAAATAAAAAATAACATTAACATAATGATGTATTTAATAAGGAAAGCATACTCATGGCCTTGGTTAAACAAGAGACCAAAAATTATTATTCCGAATAGATGGAAAGATCGTTGATTCATTCAAAAATGCTTTGCCATGCTCGTATAGCAGTTTGATACTGTTCAGTCTTATTGTATTGGTTTGGTATTGGCATCGGTGGTGGTTGCGTATTGACATTTTTTGCCACGATATTCTTACACACATTAATCCATATTTGTAAGGCTTGTTGATAATTCTCAACTTTTTTGTATCTTCCTAACATCGGCATCATCGGCAATCTAACAGAATGATCGGTGGTAATGGCATTACTTCCTATGTGAGTACCAATATTTTCCCAAGACCTTAAAGCATGTTGATAATTATCATGTCTTTTGTACTGAGCGGGGATTGGCATAGGGAACAATACCACGTTGCTTGTTCTTGCCACAATTTTTTGTTGAACATTAGTCCACACTTGTAGAGCTTGTTGATATTGCTGCATTTTGTTATATTGACTTGGCATTGGCATTGGAGTTAAGTAAGTTACATTTCTCCCATATGCTTGAGCTAGGCCGGTTAGAACAATGAATAAAATTATAGTTTTCATAATGTTTCCTTGATTAAGGATAATTCATAAATATTATAGAGTTAGCTTAAAAATTCTTAAAAAACAACTTGATATTAAATAATTATTATGTCAAACCCAAGTTATATTTTACACGGTAATAAATTTACCTTTTAGTAGGTCGGGTTAGCTTATTGAGTACAATGAAATAACGTAACCCGACATCTAATATAATAGGTTAGAACTATCCAAATTTTTAATCCTAATATCTTGTTATTATACTCAATTACCTAAATTTTTCGCCAAGTTGTACCTTGAGCATTGTCTTCCAAGACTATTCCTTGTTTTTCTAACTCATCTCGAATGCGATCTGCTTCAGCCCAATCTTTTCTCTGCCTAGCGGATTGTCGTTCCAGTAATAGCTGTTCAATAAAATCTTGTTTTTTACCCTGCAAAAATTCTTCCGGTTCTGCTTGTAATAAACCTAAAATATTTCCTAGTCGTTTCAACTCACCAGCCAATTGATTAGCCAATGGCAAATCATTTGTTCTTGCTTTATTTATGGCATGGGACAACTCAAATAAAATAGCCAAAACTTCAGGAGTATTGAAATCATCATCCATCACCGTTTGAAAATGCTGTTTATAAGCATCATTAGCATAAGAATCATCTATAGACAAACCACGCAAAGCAGTGTAAAGCCTAGTCAGAGCTTGTTTAGCAGCGTCTAAATCTGCGTCTGAATAATTCAATGGACTACGATAATGACTAGTTAAGATAAAATACCGTAATACTTCTGGTTGATATTTATCCAATACTTCTTTTACAGTGAAAAAATTACCTAAAGATTTAGACATTTTCTCATCATTAATACGGACAAAACCATTGTGCATCCATATATTTACAAATTTTTCACCAGTTGTACCTTCTGATTGAGCAATTTCATTTTCATGGTGAGGAAATTGTAAGTCCATACCACCACCGTGTATATCAAAATGATTGCCTAAACAAACAGTTGACATTGCTGAACATTCAATATGCCAACCCGGACGACCGGCTCCCCAAGGTGAATCCCAACTAGGTTCATTTGGTTTAGCAGCTTTCCACAAGACAAAATCCAATGAGTTTTGTTTAGATTCATCAACATCAACCCTCTCACCAGATCGTAATTCAGCTAAATTTTTACCAGATAATTTACCGTAATCGGCAAAACTTTGGATTGAATAACATACATCACCATTATCCGTAACATAAGCGTGTTTGTTATTTATTAACCCTTCAATCATTGCAATTATTTCTGGAATAAATTCAGTAGCTTTAGGTTGATTATCAGGCCTTAATACTCCTAAAGCATCACTGTCCTCATGCATGGCTTGAATAAAGCGCGTAGTTAGTTCATTTATATCTTCTTCATTTTCATTAGCACGTTGAATTATTTTATCATCTATATCAGTGATATTACTGACATAATTTACTTTATAACCCAAATATCGCAGGTAACGTACTACAACATCAAACACCACCATAACCCTTGCGTGTCCAACATGACAATAATCATACACCGTCATACCACAAACATAGATACTAACTTCATTTGGTTTTATGGGAATGATAGGTTGCTTTTTTTTAGTTAAGCTATTGTATATATTAAGCATATATGATTTTAATGTTTAAGTTAAGTAAATATAGCCCATTAAACAATACCTTCGCCAATCTCAAAATTTATTGTTTCAGGAATGAAGTACAATTTCCCGAAATCCAAGTAATATAAGAGTTTCGGGAAATCTGCTTCGCTCCATTCCCGAAACAACTATCTATTTGGCGAAGGTATTATTAAAGGAAGCTGGTTCAAAGTAAAAAATATTCTTCTAAATAAATATTGATCTGTAATTGTGTAACATCAGTTTTTACTTAACCAGCCATGACTATTCATATTTAATCCTTTCTGGGTTCGCGCACCAACGCAAATATCTTCAATTAGTATTAAACCAATCCAATTTTTTTCGCAGTTTAACCACATCACCAATAATAATTATGCTAGATAATTTAATATTAGCCTTAGCAACAATATCCGGCAAAGTTTTCACAGTTCCAACTAAAACTTGTTGTTCTGAAGTAGTAGCTTTTTGAATTAAA
>JAUCGN010000146.1 GCA_030378125.1 Thiotrichales bacterium HSG1
TATTCATGTTAGCCAGATAATCACGAACCTTACGTCTATCCACACTAATATTTGTTCCAGTAATACCTGTCTGTTCAATTGCTTGCAATAAAGTTAGAACTGAATCAGTAGCATAAGCACCAGCCCAATCAGGTTCCTCTTGATAAGCTTTTTGATATTTTTCTCTAAACTGTTGGGCTTTTCTATTAGCAGTATCAAAGATCAATGGAGTTGCAACAAAAATATTGTTGGTATAATAACCGGGGCTATTCTTTTCAATGGGAAACTGTTCAAAACCATGAATAAAGGTCTTTTCTGAAAAGCTGGTTTCACTGATTATGCGGTTATTTATCCCAGCTTCTTTCATCAGTTTGACCAGTTTTATACCTTCCACAGCTTGTACGGCAAGAAAGATAACGCCAGCATCTGGTTTATCTTTCAAATGTTTAACTATTTTGGCTAAGACGTTATCTAGATTAGGATCAGCACTATCAAATTTCCATCTGTACTTGACTTCGCTGTCTATTTTAATAGAAGTTTCTGCAAATACATCAGCTAGATATGAACCATAAGCTGCTTGTTCTTGAATTATAGTGACATTGTTTTGTTTGAAAACTTTTTTGACGTAGTTGGCGAGAAATTGGCCAGATGAGTTGGCATTGAATATGGTTCTAAAATACCAGTCGTTATTGAGAGTGACGTTGATATTGGTTGAGCCGGGACTGATGGCGGGGATTTTATACTGTTTATAAATTTCTCCACCACTAATGGAAGCGGAGCTATACCAGTGGCCAATAACTGCAACTGCTTTATTTTTTTTGGCGATTTCTAATGCTTGTTGTTTAGCTTGGGTTTTGTCGTTTTGATCATCGAAAATATCAAGTTGAATTTGTTTACCGTTGATACCACCTTTATTATTTACTTGGTCAAGTTGTAGTTGGATGGCTTGGGTCATTAATTTGCCGGCTGCTGCTCCATTGCCAGACATTGGACCGATAAATGCTATATGAATATATTCTTGTTTTGAATAAAATTCTAATCCAATCGGGATTATTATTATTATGACTATTGCACAGATGGCAATGAGGTATTTCATAAGCCGATTCATTTATGCTAACAAAAGTTAACAATGGTTTTCAAATAAAAACTGAAAGGGTGAATCTACCAAAAACCATAATAAAATAATTCATAAAATAGCTTTGTATATCCTGAATTGACTTGATTCTTGCTGATATGATTATCAAGTTTTAAGTTTAACCCATCTAATTTTTCAAAATAAAGTATATCTTAATATTTTTATTAAAAGTTGCTTGACCAAACCAGAAACACGAATTTTACTATAGAATTAATTGATTTGTCAAATAAATAACTAGATATTATACTTGACAGCTACAGAGTATCCATCAAGCTATTTGCTCAACGTCCTTAAAACTACATATTTTTTTGAAACAATATTCGGTAAAATCAATGCCGATCCTTAAAGTTTTCGATCAACCCCTTCTCAATGACGTAAACTACTAACATTCCAAGTGCTAATTGTGATATACAAACTTTTTTTGAATTTAAAAAATGTACGAATTATTGATGCACCATAAAATGTAGGAATGTTACTATATCCGTCCAATGTGAGTTATTTTAGGAATATCATGAATATCGACCCATCTTCATATAATCAAATTCGTCGTTGTGCTATGGATTATTTAGCTAGAAGAGAACATGCTAGTTTGGAGTTAAAAAATAAATTGCTTCGTAAGGGATTTATGGAAGACATTATTGATGAAGTGTTGTATAAATTGACTATTGACAAATTACTATCAGATGAGCGGTTTGCGGAGAGTTATATACGTTATAGGACTAAAAAAGGCTTTGGGCCAATTAAGATTAAACAAGAGTTGCAACAACGTGGAATTAACAGTGAATTAACTTCTGAGCAATTAGGTAATAATGATGATTTTTGGGTAACACAGGTTAGGCATGCTCACACAAAAAAGTTTAGGTCCAACTTACCACAAAATAATAAAGAGTTAGCTAAACAAATGCTTTTTTTACAAAATCGTGGTTTTACTAGTTCACAAATTAGGACAATGTTTGATGAACTTTCAAAAATAAGCGATTTTAAAAAATAATACCACCGCTAAAATAATTAACGATGGTATTGAAATAAATTGTCATTTGAAAGCTTATTATAAACATTACCAACTTGGTAACTGGATAACTACAACTCCTATTTTATTATCACCATCAAAAATTGGGGCTCCAACAAATTCAGCGTTATCTTCATAAGAAGGGAAGTAAGGAGCATTTTTACTACTTTTTACTTCACCTTTAGCTACATCTTTAATATCCTTAAATATAGTTCCTAAATTACTACTAGCATAAGGCCCATCAGTGAGACTTGTGGCAAAATCAATTTCTTTAAAAACTGAATAAACAATTCGACCAGACAAATCAATCAAAAATAGATCGTAAAGTCCATTTTTATCATGGGTAAATTCTTCAATCATACTGTGATGCTTAACATGTGCTACATTCCATTTAGACTTATCTTTAGCATCTATAAAGTGATTTTTCTCACCAACTTTAGAAGTATTTTTAACAATGTAATAATACTGAAGAGCAATGGTATCATCATCAATAGATTTAGCAAGCTTCAAATCAGGTACTTTGCCACCAGTACTTTTATACTCATCCGTAAATTCTTTATCATAAAAAGCAAATACAGATTTCTTTAGATCATCAACAGAATCTAAACCATTATCAGAACGAAATTGTCCAAAACTTGCTGCAAAGTCTTTCATAGCTGCAATAACTTCAGGAGTTTGGCTAAATGTTTTTACCACATCTTCATGGCTTTTATCTGCCCAAACCAATTGAGACAGTAAACCAAACAACAAACCAACAATAATTTTTTTCATAAATTTTCCATTCAATGATTGTGGTAGTGTTAGTGGTATTAACATCCATGTAACACTACCAACTATTTCAAGTAAATAAACTACTTTTTAGTGGCATCACTAGCAGCATTGGCAGCAACAGCCTTAATTAATTTTTCTAAATTCTTAACTACCAAGTGCATTTGAGCAAACACTTCATTAGTTTTAACCTTTGGAGGAGTTGCCTCATTGCCACGTGGCAAATCAATATTAAAGTGAACTTTAAGTCTAACCATTTCAGCCATCAGCATGTTAGTTAAATCATAAATATCTGATGATCTTATACGGACTAAAATCACTTCTGGTACAGAAGCTGCGGCCAACCCAGTAATTCTTTTTTCTAATTCACTAACTTTATACAATGCAAATAAAGCCTGTTGGCCAATATTTTTAAGCCTTTTACGGCCAGTTACTTCTGGTGCGTTTAAATCAAGTGATACACCTAACTTAGTTGCAATTAGACGCATTTCACCATGTAAATACTGAATGTTACGATATACATCTTTTGGTTTAATTGGAGGTACTAAACCATCAAGCATATAAGATGCCATCCATAAATTCTCATAAACATCAGAAGGCATTTTAGCTCCAACTAGTTTGGCTTCTTCAATCTTATCAGAAATAACCAACTGCTCCTTCATATTTCGTAATTGCAATAAAATCGCAGAAACTAACTCAAATACATCACCTGGACTAACTTCTCGTAATGGAATTTCTCCAACTTCCACTGGAGTCATGCCTAATTTACGTTGTGCTTTAGAAATTTTTTCCATCAATTCTAAGCCCTTGCCATAAACATGAATTGGTGCTTTACCACGCTGAGCTTCCGGTTCATTTGGTATATCATCAATACCAATAGACTCCCGTAAAATCTCAATTTCTGAGATAATATCTTCTGCCACTTGATACACATGACTAGGGGTTTTTTCTTCTTCAGCCAAAACAGTTATTGGCATCAGAAACATCAATACAACATAATATGTAATAAATTTTACAATTGGCATTGTTACTCCTAAAATATAAAATAAAACAAATTTATAGTATTTGTAGAATGAGCAATATAATACTTCCTCATCCTACACAACTATAACACGCTAGTCAGCTTTTTCGATATGAATGAGCTGTCTTAAACCTTTTGCAGTGGTCAGTTCAACTAATTTACCCGGCTTGATTATTTTGATAACCGATTTCTTTAAGTTCACTTCAACCTTAGCAACCTTCAATTCAGGTCTAGCTCGCCATTTAAAACCACCTAAGTTATAAAACACCTGTCCGTTAGAATGATAAATGAACTTCAAACTGGAATCACCAGCAGCTATTGGGCCAGCATAATCAACGCTGGTACGTTCTATAACTGCCGGACGCATAGTCTGCATAGTGCCATCTTTATAAACTATTTTGGCAATTTGATCAACCCCAGACCCTTCAATGTTAATCCCTTCCTCTAAACCTGATTCGGCAACTTTAACTTCTGAATCAAAGATACCAGCTAGTTTATCAGCAGTTTCATCCTCAGTATCAAGGTCAATATTAGCTTCACCAGTTTCACTTATCTCAATTTCACCGTTTGGAACCACTTCAGCCAGCATATCTGGGTCTTTAGGCATTGGAGCAAGGGTTACTTTCTGTCCTTCATCAGTGGTCAAAGAGTAATTACCTTCTTCATCAATGTCCAAATCTGGATCAGTTCCTTCATCAAGTTGTTCGATAATGGCTGCTCTGAAAGCCAGTTCAATATCTTTGGAAGGTCCAGAACCTTTTACCTTGACGATACCAGTATCTGACTGCTCAAATGAAAATTCTGGGAAATTAATTTTAGGTGA
>JAUCGN010000147.1 GCA_030378125.1 Thiotrichales bacterium HSG1
CACTCGCTCTTTACGATAGCCGCATGGGGCGGTTTGATTCCAGCATCGGATTGCCGAAATCGAGAGGCCAACTCTCATCTTTAATACAGCATGAAAAACTTGTGCTTTTCTTCAGGACACACTAGGGTGGGTAGGAACAAAGTGGAAACCCACCGAACCTTCTCAAATTTTGGTGATAACCAAAGAGTAATAGCGAATGTTCAATACTGGATGTATTCTCTTAGTTTTACCTCGAACCTTGTTCTAAATTATTTACTTCCAAGCTTTCGCTTTCTGCTAAGGCTTGCATGAAGAGTTTTATGCTCTTTCTCTTTTAGGACTTACGCATTGACAAGAATATTATAATATGGATCATCCAAAAAAACTATAGAAAAGAATCCAATGAGAGAAATAAATCGTCCAACTGCACCTTATCTATGTATATATCTTATATATTAAGTGAACCAAAATATATAAATTGCAGTAGGTTAGGAGAATTGATGAACATATCACATGACAGTGTAAACCGTTTTTTAAACAGAGAAAACTTAACACCAAAAGTATTTATTTTTGGAAGCAAAATATCAATTAAATTTAGAAGGTGGTGTGTTAAGTGTGGATGACACTATAATCTAGGCTAACAATTTTTGGAAAAAACTTTAGCCTAGATTGGACAAACCTTTATAGTTATCATATGGATTTGGTTGGTAATTTTTGGTCTGGAAAACATCATCGTAGTGTAAAGTGGAGACAGTTAGTATGGTTGCGTATAACTGATTTTATTGACGAAAATATTTTCTTGGATTTGTCAATGTGTAAGTTCTAAATTATTAAATTTGGTGACCAGAAAAATTGGAATGCACTCTTTATCGTTTTAGCCAATAGTCGTGAGCCACCACTTCGCCTTGATTGTGGTCGAAATAGACAGTTTTGCCGAATAGAGTTTTATTGTCTGGCATTAATCGCATGACTACTGAACCCATAATATAGCCTTTCATATCAGTATCTTCATAAGATGCAACTAAAGTTCCAGAAGCAAATTTACCTTTATAGCAGAAGTTTTTTTCGGTTTTATTACCATCACGGTTAATATTACGAGTTACTTTAATTTCAATTTGACGGCTGTGTTGTTTGATGGTTGCTGTTCCAACTGGCTTTTGATCTTGATTGTCGTGAGTGTACCATTTGCCAGAGATATTGGGGATGTCGAATAGAGCTGATTTTATGAATGGAATGGCGATGGTTTTAAAAAAGTAGGATGCTGCTACAGTTATTGTGGTGGCTATAATTCCACCGATTATTCCTAAGATTAGGTCGCTGGTCATGATTATTCCTTATTTTTATTGAAAACTGCATTAAAATCAACTTTTATATTATTTGTTGTTACGGTTTGATTGTGAATGATTTCTTCACCTTGTTCGGTGGTAATAAATATTGTTTTGGTATATGGTTCAATCGTCCATATTGCTTTGATTCCATTTTTAACCATATGTTCTGATTTTTCTAGAATATATTGAATATTTTGACTGGATGATATGACTTCAATGGCTAGAATTGGCATTTGAGTCATTTTGGTTATATCTCGAAGAAAATTCGGCTGAATATCTTTAGTTGCGTAAACACTTATATCTGGAGTTAATCCATTTTCAATATCTATCGTTAGCTCGGTCAAGGCTTCTATGGATTTATTTTCAAATAGCTGGCGTAATATTCTTGAACAAATATAGCTATGGTTTAAAGATGGCATTTCTTTGGTTTCTTTTGGAGGAGGAAATTTTGTGTCTAGCATGAGTTTATGTTTTTTGCATTTTACAATAATTATAAATTTCTTCAGGGTTTGTTAATTTGATTGATCTATTGCCTTGTCTTACAAATAGTAATTTATCATTTTCTTTCTTATTGAGACTTTTCATAAAAGCAACTTGATTAGATTTTTTTACTACCATTGCACAAACTTGTTTATCTTCTATTTCCACAAAAGATATTTTAATAAATTGAGAGAATTCCGTTCCAATATAATGGCTAATCATATTATTTAACATCAATTCAAACCCATCTTGATTTTGTTTTTTATCGGATATTAAAAAGTCATTTTCTATTCCATAAATACTTTTATCTTTGTCAACTATACCAATAAGTAAAGTTCCACCTTCACTATTTAAAAATGCAGCAATGGTTTTTAAATTATTAAAACGTAAACCAACATTTTTATTGTCTTCTTCATTGGCATCATAGTAGAAAGATTCTTTGAATTCTAACGTATCACTTTCTTCTTGCTGCAACAATTTCTCAATATCAACTATTTCAATCTTTTCAATAATTGGTAGGAATAAAGGTAATTTACGTTCATGGATTTTAGTTTTTAATTCTTCTTCTGTTTTGGCTGATTCCATAACGTTTTGGTTAATAATGGCGACATATTGATCAAGATAGTTTTCTTGTAAGTATTCGGAATTATTTGCCAACCATTGCTCATCTTTACGATTACCCCAACGGTTTAAATATGTTATAGCTTCTTGAATTGATTGGTGTAACTCATTAAATGGATCAGCACCATCAAACATACTTTTTGGAATATAATCCCATGCTCCTAGTTTATGAGCTTTGCGACAATCTATTACTGTATCATTAGCAGTTAAAATAATGACTGCTGCGGTTATATTACGTTTTTGGATTTCTTCAAATACCAAAAAACCACCTCCACTATCACCAGCAAGTCTCATATCAGCGATAATTACTTCAAAGACATGTTGATCTAGTTTTTCTTTTGCTTCGGTTGGATTATGAGCAATAACAATATTTTTATAACCAAAAATTTCTAATTCTTCTAGCAATAATTCCAAAAATTCTTCTGTATCTTCAACTAATAACAGGTGAGTATTAGTAATATCTAAATCATTCATTATTTATTCTCCATAAGGAATATCAATTTCAAAATGTACTCCGACTCCCTCTTCACCATCTTCAATAATATGCCCATTCATCTCTTTTAAAGTTCTTTTGATAATAAATAAACCCAGACCAGTACCATTTTTAGAAGTAGTTTCTAAAGGTAAAAATGCCCAATGTTTTTTGTCGTTTGGAATACCTTGACCATTATCACTAAATTCAATTATAAGATGTTGTTTTTGACCGGGTAAATTTTTATTATATTGGTTAATTTTATCTCTTGATGAGATTGTTATTTTTAAATCTGGATTTTCTGCATTATGTTTTAAACTATTTTCAACTAGCTCACTAATGAAACTCTTTATTTTTTCTCGATCTCCAACAAAACTGGATTCAGCATTTTTAATATCAAATATGAATTCAATATTATCAATTTTAGGAGCATTTTGCCAACTTGCAAATAATTCTTTAATAATAATGGAATTTTGCTGAATATTTATGCCTTGATTAACTGATTTTAAATCACTCAATGCCTTTTCAGTTATTTCAACTCGTTCTAATATTTTGTTTAATTTATGAAAAAAACGGTCTTGAGTAGTAATATTTTGTAAAACTCTTTGAATACGACGTTTAATAACTGGTAATTGATTATTAACAATATCAGCAATATCATGAGCTGTTTCTGCAACAACTTTAATAATTTCACTATAATTATTAGCCGGAATTTTTTGTACTATAGTTGTTTGCTTATTACGCCGTTGTTTTATTTTTTCTATTGTTATATTAATACGTTTGGTAATATCGGCTAATATATCACTTGCTCTATCATCAGCTATAATTTGACCGGAAATAACTTTGAGCATGATTATCTCATTCAATATTTTATGATATATTGCTCTATTGAACATTTCCATATCTTTCAATTCAGAATCATTATCTTTGAATTGTTCAAAATATTCTTGAGGACTTAAATTTAAAGAGAGTTCTTTTAGTGCTTGTGAATGAGTTGGAGAATTTTCTGTAATTTCTTTTAACAAATCTATTCCTTTTTGGTTATAAGGTTCTACAGCAAGAATGTTTTTTGCGACTGTTAAATTTGCTACATCTGCATTTTTTGCATGTTGAATAAACATTTCAAAATATTTGTTACCTTGTCTTTTTTGTCCAATAAGATAATGTAACAATCCTAAGACCATAGTCAAAAAATCAATATAATGTTTTTTTGATTTAGGTGACACTTCTATCCTTTTAATATTTTCGATTGCTGTTATATATTTATCTTTGCTAACAGCACCTAATACAGTGGTATATAAAAATAAGGCAATTGGGTTATTAGGTTCTATTGTTAGAGTTTGTTCAAATAATTCTAAAGCTAATTTTGGTTGCTTGTTTTTAACCAGAGCCATACCATAACTATTCAATGTCACCGTTTCATCGGGCTTAATATTCTTAGATTGTTCAAACAGTTCAAAAGCCTCTTCAAACTGATTATTATTTGCTAATGCTGTCGCATAACTATTCAAAGTTACCGTTTCATCGGGCTTAACATTCTTAGATTGTTCAAACAGTTCAAAAGCCTCATCAAACTGATTATTATTTGCTAATGCTGTCGCATAACTAGTCAAAGTTACCGTTTCATCGGGCTTAATATTCTTAGATTGTTCAAACAGTTCAAAAGCCTCATCAAACTGATTATTATTTGCTAATGCTGTGGCATAACTATTCAAAGTAACCGTTTCATCGGGCTTAATTTCTTTGGATTTTTCAAACAGTTCAAAAGCCTTATCAAACTGATTATTATTTGCTAATGCTGTGGCATAACTATTCAAAGTTACAT
>JAUCGN010000148.1 GCA_030378125.1 Thiotrichales bacterium HSG1
TTTTCTAGCTTATTTTCAAGCCTACACTAACACTTATGCTGACGTTAAATATTTAACTAATATTTATGAACAAGCTCTTTCGGAACCAGACATAGTTGGTTTATCCATTGGAACCCGTCCTGATTGTGTCCCAGAATCGGTATTGAACTTATTGGTCAGTTATAAGGAACGTGGTTATGAAATTTGGTTAGAATTAGGATTGCAATCTGCTTTTGATAGTACTTTGGAACGTATCAATAGAGGTCATGGTTTTGCTGAATATAAACAAGTAGTTAAGGCGGCTAAATTACGAGATATTCCGGTTTGTACTCATATAATTATCGGTTTGCCCGGAGAGGAACGACAACATAATTTAACCTCATTAGAAAGAATCTTGGAATTAGGTGTGGATGGTCTTAAATTACACCCTCTACATGTGGTTAAACATACTGTTTTAGCCAAACAGTGGCGGGAAAAAGAATATCAACCATTAGATAAATTAGCCTATATTTCCATAGCTACTGATATGATTGAAAAAACCCCAGTTGATGTTGCGTATCATCGAGTCACCGCCACAGCTTCTACAGACATTCTATTAGCTCCAACTTGGTGCGATGAAAAATGGACAGTATTAAATGGAATCACTACTGAATTACATCGGCGTGGTAGTAAACAAGGAATTAAAAACTAAAATACTATTTAACTTAAAATCTAAATCTAATCATCTAAAATATGAATATACGTTTATTGATAATTTTATTTTTACTATCCGGTTGTTTTGGTAGTAAGGACAACTCTGAACCACCAGCACCTTTAGTCAAATTCACTCCTACCTTGACGTTAAAAACTTTATGGACTGCCAATATAGGTGATATTACCAATCATACTAAACTGATTCCAACCGCACATGATGGAAAGCTATTCACAGCTTCTACCGATGGTTTAATTCAGGCACTTAACCTAACCAATGGTAAACCAATATGGAAGTTAGAACTTGATATTCCTATTTCGGGAGGACCTGGTGTTGGTGAAGGTTTAATAATAGTTGGTTCTCAAAAAGGTCAAGTGATTGCGTTATCTGAGGAGGATGGTGTTGAACAATGGCGTAGTCAAGTATCCACTGAAATCTTAGCAACTCCCCGTATTAACCGAGGAATTGTAATAATACGAACTGGAGATGGTAAATTATTTGGATTGGATAGTCAAACAGGTAACCATTTATGGATTTATGAAAGGACCAGAACTTCTTTGTTAAGTTTGCGTGGTGCTAGTACTCCAATATTAGTACAGGATTTAATTATTGCCGGATTTGATAATGGTAAAATGGCAGTGTTAGAACTAAAAACTGGCAAAGTTTTATGGGAGACGGCCATTGCAGTTCCACATGGTAGGACTGAATTAGAACGGATGGTTGATATTGATGCTGACCCTATCTTGCAAGGTGAAATAGTTTATGTAACTAGTTATCAAGGTCAAACTGTGGCTATTGATCTGATAAAAGGAGGATTATTATGGCAAAAATCAATATCTTCTTATGCTGGATTAGGAGTTGATTCAGATTATTTATATATAACTAATTCTGATAGTCATGTACATGCTTTGGAACGTTATTCAGGTGATAATTTTTGGCAACAGGATAAATTACAAGCTCGTGGTGTAACGGCTCCAGTTAGCATTGGGGATTATGTGGTGGTTGGAGATATGGAAGGTTATTTGCACTGGATGTCCAAAAAAGATGGTAGTTTTGTTGTCCGTCATCGGCTTGGTAAAGCCCCAATAACACTACCAGCATTAGTTATTGATAATATTCTGATAGCCTATAATAGTAATGGAAAAATTATGGCTTTTCGTTACTAATTTTCAGTGTTATAGGACTTACGCCTTGACAAAAGCTAAAAATATTAATTACCTACAAATTATATATCTATACTTATTATTGTTCCCAAACTCCTGTTCTCATCATTATATACAAGTATTTAAGTACTTGAAATTAAAACATATTATGTGGGTAGAACAAAGTGAAATCTACCGCTATCTTGAAAATGGTGGGTTTCATTACCACTCCACATTCGATATTGTTGGCTTAAATTAGATTGTGGCTATATAATCACACTTATACCAATAATAGTTAAATTGTGATTATATAAACACATGTTAAAAACACCACGCGAAGTAATAGGCGACCTTTTAAGGGTTGAAAGAAAAAGAAGGCGATATTCTCAGGTTGATGTTGCCGATGCCATTAACACTGATCGGTCGGTAATTTCCAAGATTGAGAACGGTGTTTACAATGGTACTTTGAAGGTTTATGAGCGTTATATTACCCATATGGGTTTTCATTTGTGTATTGAGAAAAGCGTACCGCAAAGACCTCAGTTTGAAGATTTAAAGGACCTATTTCCTGATGACGAATAATCCGTTGCCGCATGTGATTAAAAGGATAAACGTACTGGGTCTTAATCAACCTCTAGGCATATTAACACACGGCAGCATCCATAGTTTTTTATATGATGAGGGAGCATTTCCGGTATCGTTGACTATGAATGTTCGTTCGGACCCTTACAATTCAGGTAGTCTCCATCCTATTTTTACCCAGAACTTGCCAGAAGGTTATGTCAGACGTTATATTTCAGAAAAGTTGATGCGTTATGGCAAAGTTAATGATATGTACCTGTTAGCACTTCAGGGTGATGACGGTATCGGTGTTTTGCAATATGATGCCGGAATTAAACTGCCCAAACCCGAACATATCACCCTTAACGATATTCTGGACTGGGATCAAAGCACGCCGCTTTTTCCACAACTGCTTGATACCTATTACCTTAGAGGTATGACATCAGGTGTTCAACCAAAAGTTATGGTACCTGTCTTACCTGAACAACGCACCACAATTAGACAAAATAAACTAATCGTTAAAAGCTTTGATGACGAATATCCATTACTAACTGTCAATGAATATGTATGCATGAATGCTGCGGCAGCTTGTGGCCTAAAACCACCAAAAACTTGGTTATCAAAAAACCTAGAACATTTTATTATTGAGCGTTTTGACTGCTATGAGTCTCAGCGAACGGCTGTTGAAGACTTTTGTGTATTGATGGGAAAGCGGGGGGATAAAAAATATCAGTCAAGCTATGAAAATGTATTAAAGGCTGTAAAACTCTTCACGGGTGACCAGCAACAGGTTGTTGAAGCTTATAAGTTGATCGTATTTAATTGTCTGATTGGCAATGGTGATGCTCACTTGAAAAACTTTGCTTTGCAATACACGCCAGGTGAATCGAATATAAAACTTTGCCCGGTTTACGACATCACTAACACCTTGCTTTATCCAACAATTGACAACAAAATGGCATTAAAACTTAACCACAGCAAAGTATTTCCGGACAAAAAAGAATTAATCACATTTGGTGAAAAATTTAGCATAACCGCAACCGTGACTCTCATTGATAAACTTGCAGATGGGATCAGTGACTATATTAATAAAAGTAACGAGATACAATTATTAGATGGCCTTAAAGCAGCTATAGAAAAATCCCTAAGCAATGCTAGGACAGGGATTTACACCACACAGCAATACAGGTATGATAAAAAACGGAAGTTTGAATAGAACAGTCAGTTGAAGTGCAGAAGTATAATTTATTCCCACCCAAGTATCCCAATGTTCTGATTTCATTAAAATACCAGCATCAATTATCTAAATTTTTATGTTATTTGAGGAAGATTCAAATGAGATTACAATATTCATTCATAATTTTGTCATTAATTATCTGTTCATCCACCAACGCTGAAATCATCACCGATGGCACACTTGGCCAAAATATCAATCTACCCGGTCCCGATTTTAAAATCACTTCAGATATTGGCCAGCAGCACGGTAATAACCTTTTTCACAGCTTCCAAGATTTTAATTTAAACAGTTCAGAATCAGCAACTTTTTCTGGACCAGACAGTGTTCAGAATATTTTAAGTCGAGTCACTGGTGGCAATCCTTCTAATATTGACGGCCTGATTCGTTCGACAATTCTCAATGCCGATATGTATTTCCTTAATCCGTACGGAATTATGTTTGGGCCAAATGCTCAATTGGATGTACAAGGAAGCCTTCATGCCAGCACTGCTGATTATTTGCGATTGGGAGAAAATGGACGGTTTGATGCTCGCAATCCAAGTGATAGTTTGTTGACAGTTGCACCAATTGAAGCATTCGGTTTTCTGACAAATTCACCAGCAACAATATCAATGCTTGGTAGTCAACTTGCCATTCCTTCAGGAAAAACTTTATCACTAATTGGCGGGGACTTAATGATGAAGAAAACTCAACTTTTTGCACCTGCTGGACAAATAAATCTTACTAGTATCAAAGGAAAAGGTGAAATTATCCCAACAGATGTAACAGCATTAAGTGGTGATATTAAAATCTCCAATAATTCATTGCTGGATATAAGTGGAGAAGGAAGTGGCAATTTATTTATTCGTGCTGGACAATTTGTAATAAATAGTAGCAATATCAAAGCTAATAGTTTAAATAAAGATGGTGGCAAAGTTTCTATCCAAGCCAATAAAATTCATTTTGATGGGGGTTCACGTTTAATTGGTCAAACAAAAGGAGCTGGTAATGCTGCTAAAATAAAATTACAAGCAACTGAATCAACTATTTTTTCTGGAAAATCTAAAGCTGGTTTTTCAAGTCGAATTGATGCTAGAGCTTATG
>JAUCGN010000149.1 GCA_030378125.1 Thiotrichales bacterium HSG1
ATATTCAATCAATTACTCAACAAATATTAGATCAACAAATTCAAAATATATTTAGTGTTAAACATGGAGCAGTGTTAGTTGTCGACCACCAAACAGGAGAAGTATTAGCATGGGTTAATGCTGGCAAACCTTCTGAGCGTAGTCAAATTGATGCTATAACAACTCCACGTCAGCCCGGCTCTACATTGAAACCATTTTTGTATGGATTAGCATTAGAAAAAGGTTGGACTGCTGCTACTTTAATTAATGATGTACCTTTAGCAGAAGCAGTTGGGACTGGTATGCACAGTTATCATAACTATAGTCGGCATTATTATGGTGCTATATCATTGCGAGAGGCTTTGGGAAATTCGCTTAATATTCCAGCAATTCGAACTATTCAACAATTTGGTGTTGAAACTTTTTTACACCGTTTACATCAATTGGGTATGACTAGTTTGACTGCTGCTCCTGAACATTATGGTGATGGTTTAGCTTTGGGTAATGGGGAGGTGACTTTATTTGAATTAGTACAAGCCTACACTGTGTTGGCTAATAACGGTTTTTTCCAACCATTAAAAGTGCTACGAGATGCACCAACATCTGATGTACAAACTATATTCAATTCCCAAATAAGCTCCATCATCACCGATATATTATCTGACCCAGAAGCTCGTAGATTGGAGTTTGGTAATGGACTGCGTTTACCACTACAAACTGCAATTAAAACAGGCACTTCTAGCGATTACCGAGATGCGTGGACAGTAGGTTTCAATTATAAATATAAAGTTGGAATTGTGTTAGGTAATTTATATCAACAACCTATGTCACAAGTTTCTGGGGCTAGTGGTCCGGCTTTGATTGATAAATTAGCTATTTTTTTTGGGGTCAGTTACCCACCTACATTACTATTTATTTTGGGTATGGGAATGATTTTAATTAAAGTTATAAATATTGATTTACACCAATCTAATTTGGAAAGAAAGATGCGCTTATTGGCACAACGAATGGCTATTTTAGAAGGGGAAAAAATGGATAGTGAATAAAAAATTACCAATTTCCACTTTGTTTATTTTGTAAATGTCCAAAAAAGTTTTTTGGATGTTTACTGAGGGAGGTTTAATAGTTGTAGAATAACCTTCTGGATTGGTCCCAACAGCATTTTCCTCTAAGAAAAATCCGGTAAACACTGTTGGTTTAGTAGCTTTCAAAGTAGATATGGCAATATGTCTTTGGATTTTTTCTTTTTTTCCTTGTAATTCTACTAAACGCTCATTTTTTTCTATTTTTTCTTTTACACCTTCCAAGTCATCAATATGTTCCTCAATTTTCATTATAGTTTGAGTACGTTCATTAAATTGATTCCGTGCTTTATCTAATATTTTCAATAATTTTGCAGATTCAGTATTTGGGTCGCATTGAAACTTACCTTCTAAATCACCTTTCACCATTGCATCAGCAATATCAAAACTTAAACTAACATCCATTGCCACCTTACGATACATCAAAAACATAGCCCATACTCCAGAAAATAAGCCGACCACTATCATAATTGCTAGTAACAAAGCATTATTGGTTTGAGAGTTAGCCTGCGACAAATTCAATCCACTACTAATGTCCGCAAACTCAGTCAAAACAGCTAAAGCTTTTTCTAATTTAGCAGTGTGGGCGGCGTTCTCACCTTTAAATACTTTATTATAGGCAGTTTCTTCAGCATTTTTTCTATACAAAGCTATAATTTCATTGGTAATTGCTTTCCAATCCCTAAATAGTTTTTTTACTCTATCAATATTTTGTTTATTACCAAAAAAATACTTTTCAATTATGGATATATTCTGCTTTACTTCTCTCTCATGAATGGCAAGTTCTTTTTTTATTCGATTTAATTTAGTTCGATCATAAAAATATGCAAACTTTTCTATCTTAGTTTGCATATGCATGATATTCAAGTTAATTGATCGTACTGCTTTGTGAGTAATTGAAGGGTAATAATGTAAGGTATTGGTTAGTTTAAACAGAGTTTGGATTTGAAAAACTGCAAATATACAAACGATGATTACGAAAAATACAAAAATTCCAAAACCAGTGTATAGTCTGGTACTTACTTTCATATCCTTAAACATAATTAAAAAACTCTGTGGGTACGTCTCATATCACGTAATATAACAAATAACCAAGGCCATAATATCATGCTGGTAATGGCTGAAAAAATAATCGACCAATTAATTTGAAAATTGGTAGATATACCATGTATGCAGGCATTTAACAGATTATTTGTAATTACCAATCCTAATATAGCTAATGCCTGTTGTAATCTAGGGAATAAACGAATTCGTAAATGTAATTTGACACTAATAAAAGCTATAATACAGAGGCATAACGCATGTTGACCTAATAAAGTATCACTTAATACATCATTAATAATTCCCACTGACCAACCAGTTACAACTCCAACTCGATGTGGAATAGCTATACACCAATATATTAAAACCATTGCTATCCAATCAGGCCGCCAAGCACCGGTCCAAGATGGCAATGGCATTATGGCTAACATAAAGCTAAACAAAAAACTAAGCACAATAACCCAAGTGCCGTGGGGACGTAATACTAAATTCATTTAGTTCAACAGCCTATTACCAAAAACAGCCATAAATAAAACAGTATACCCACAACATCATATGAATTGTCACTATAGTCCAAAAAATAATCTGGTAGGACAGTTTGCGATTTTTGTGGCGGATTTGTTTTTGAGCTAATAATGCACCCGGCCAACCACCTAATAATTCAAATAGGTGTAAGGTGTTTTCCATTACTCGCCACTGCTTTTTGATCGCACTTATTTTGTCGGTTACATATAACAAATAGGTAATCGGACTCATTACTGAGTAAATAATCAATAAGATTGGGTTATGTTCTTTCCAAAAAATATAACTTGCAAGTAAGAATGGCAAAATTATCAAAGCATTAGCAGACAGCTTATTTTTAATAATATCAATTCCATCTTCAAACAATGCGGCGTTACATGCACGTTTTCTTCCTCTTCTATCGCTTTCTATCTGATACTCAATTGTATCTCCAACCACTGGGCGACGACTCGCATTTTGTATAGCGGTTATATGGATAAAAATTTCTTCATGATCTTGCAGGTCTGGTCTTATAAAACCAAAACCTTTTTCATCTTTCCAAGTAATCAATTTTCCCGTTCGTGTTAAGGGCATTTTGGTTCCTAAAATTGTTTGGACATATCCATTGGGTGGTTTTGCTGATTGGATAGTCAATCTGTCTGCATTTGATTCACTCAGCACAGTGAATCATACTGAACGATATAGTGTAATTATGCCAGATTTTCAAGTAACAGTTTTTACTCTAGCAATAAAGTATAAGTACACCAAATGTTTATTGTAACGTTAATTTTGCAGTTACTTGACCTGAAATTGGTTGATGTTCAATATTAATCGTATTTACTTGAATTTGGTGTTGGTTATACAGCTTACTCAACCATTGAACTAATTTTGTAAAGTCAACATTAGTGAAAATAACCAACACTTTTTGCTTATCTTTTGGCTCAATTCGCTTATCAACTTTATTGAGGTTACTATTACGAATACTTTCGTCAATCAAACCTAGCGTATTTGACTTAGAAGTATGACCACGTAATTGTTGAACTTCATTAGCTGCATTTGTCATCCAATTTAAATTTTGTTTTTGAACTGTTACAATGTTTTGTATCTGTTGGTAACTATTTACAAAAGGTTCCCACACCAAAAAATATGTTGAGGCAACTATTGTAATTATTATCCCCAAAATTATAGTTCTTTGTTCACTGTTGGTTAAACGTTTGAACAATTGATTAATATTCATATGGTAAAATTAGCTGTTGATGTATGAACTAAGTGCTATAAAAAGAGTTTTCCGAACTAAAAGTAAAATCCGTTACTTACACTATAATTAAAACGTTCAATACGGATTCGTCAAGTCAGTTTCTTTTCTAACATATTTTTGTTTTCCATTGTGAATGTTTCTATTTTCTATCATATTTTCTGATTTTTTTAGGACTACCAAATATTAGTGATTTAAGTTAGTAAAATAGGAATTTATTTGGTGTCATTCAAAATGAATATTTTTAAACTGGTATATAATCTGTTGGTAGTGGTAAAACTGTCAGGCTTTTGAAATTTGGCAAGTTTTTTTAAGCCACCACTACTTTATTTAGGACTACCAATTTATTATATCGTACATCTTTATACCAACTCAACCATAATACTTGACATATTTCATGAAAATTCAAACTAAATTATTGTTGTTCATTGGAATAATACTGACACTTATTTTTGTGGGCATGACAGTAGTTAATTATCAAACTACCAAAAAAGAAGTAGAAACTAATTTGTTAGAACAGGCCACAAAAGTCAGAAATTTGTTAATGTCAACCCGCCGTATTTACCATAAACAGTTTATTGATAGCGAAATAGAACTAACTAAAAAAACTGTTGGTTTTTTGCCGGCACATGCGTTGGGAAGGATTTCTGCTGACTATCCTAATTGGGACTCATCTGGATTTAGTTTTAACAATGTTTCTGATCAACCGAGAAATCCAGACCATGCAGCTGATGCTATAGAACTAGAAGCAATGGAATATTTTCGTAAATTTCCAGCAGAAAAAATCCTCTTTAAACCTTTTACCCG
>JAUCGN010000150.1 GCA_030378125.1 Thiotrichales bacterium HSG1
CAGGAGCCTGTGGAGCAACAGCGGCTGGCGCTTGTGGAGGAACACCATAACCACCGTAAGGAGCAGGAGCACCATAACCACCGTAAGGAGCAGGAGCACCATAACCACCGTAAGGGGCAGCACCATAACCACCATAAGGAGCACCATAACCACCGTAAGGAGCACCGTAACCACCATATGGATAACCGTAACCGTTGCCATTGCCGTAACCACTGCCATTGCCGTAACCGTTACCATAATAATCATTATTCCATTTATTATGACCACGACCATAACCACGACCACCAGCAGAAGTACTGAAATTCATATCACCCCAACCATTACCGTCCATCCAATCATCCATCACATTATTATTACCCCAACCATTGTTACCACCATAACCGTTATTACCATAACCATTATTACCCCATGGTCCCCACCAAGCTTGGGCTGGTATAGCTATAAAAGCACCACCAACGATGGCGGACAATGCAACTGCTTTAGCGAAATTTTTCATAGTTTTAAGTTACCTCTCTAGAAAATAAATAATTAGAATATCACTCAAAAGAATATGATTTTACCAATTATGACTAAGAATTCATAGTCAAAATACTCAATTTTCTACCTAACAACTATTTAGCTCATATTACTTGTGTTGATGATAAACTAACTTAACGAATATTAGTAAACTCTAATATAGGTCTTTGTAAAATTTTTTAAAGGTTTTTTTTATAAAAAAGTTGAACCATTGTTTCCTAGTTCCTAACTTTTTGGTTGAGTATTTATTTAAACATATTTTTTGTCTTGATAAAAATTTTGTTATAATAAAAGAATTGGTGAAAATTTGGCATCCTTCAACACATAGTTAACAGTTATTTTGGGAATAAAACTAAGTGGACTTCCTGAAATCCAAATTAAGCAATCGTTTCGGGAAATATGTTTCACTCCATTCCCAAAATAACTTTTCACTAATTTTTATAAAATATGAAGGATGCCCATAATTTATATGGAATTGTGATGGAAATTTTAGGAATTGATGTTGGTGGTTCTGGTATTAAGGGTGCTCCAGTAAATGTTGAAACTGCGAAACTTACCGCAGATAGACATCGTATTGTTACCCCGGAAATATCTACACCCGATGCAATATCTGAAGTAATAGTTAAACTAACACAACATTTTGCGTGGCAAGGTCCCATTGGTTGTACTTTTCCAGCCGTTGTCAAACAGGGTATAGTAAAAACTGCTGCCAATATTGATAAATCATGGATTGGTGTCAATGGAGAAAAATTAATCTCTTCCAAGACTGGTTGCCAAACATTATTATTAAATGATGCTGATGCTGCCGGATTTGCCGAAATGGAATTTGGAGCTGGTAAAGGAAATAACGGGATAGTGATAATACATACTTTTGGTACTGGAATTGGTAGTGCTATTTTTGTAAATGGTCAATTAGTTCCCAACACCGAGTTTGGGCGACTAGAAATACGCTGTAAAGAAGCAGAACAACGTGCTTCAGCCCGTAACAGAACTGAAGAAGGTCTGAAATGGAAAACTTGGACATTACGAGTTAATGAATTTTTAGCTCATATGGAAGCTTTATTTTGGCCAGATTTATTTATCATAGGTGGTGGTGTTAGTAGGAAACACGATAAATTTTTACATTTGTTAAAGGCTCGGGCTGATATAGTTCCAGCCCAATTGTTAAATCAGGCTGGTATCATTGGTGCGGCAGTAGCTGCTGGGAAAAAATTTGGTAGTGATGAGTGATCCTTACCAAAAAAAATTTACAAAATGCTACCAACTGTCCCTATAATTGTAGACTATTGATTTATTTAAAACTGCATTGGTTTGTAGGGACTATCTAAAAATATATAGTGGAAAATCTTTCAAGTTTTTGGAACTTTGCATGTTTTTTTAAGATAGCACTACTTTGTTTAGGACTACCAAATTGAGATACCAAACATGACTACAACAGCCGATAAATTACACTCTTTAGGATTAGCAGTCGTTCAAACTGAGATGGCAGCAGTAGCGGCCTTAATTGAACGGATTGATGAAAGTTTCATCCAAGCATGTGAATTCATGTTGCAATGTGAGGGAAGGATTGTAGTTATCGGCATGGGTAAATCAGGACATATCGGTAATAAAATTGCCGCTACTTTAGCCAGCACTGGCAGTCCAGCATTTTTTGTTCATCCGGGTGAAGCTAGTCATGGTGACTTAGGAATGATTACGGCTAAAGATGTAGTATTGGCCTTATCAAATTCAGGAGAGACCGAAGAAATTTTAGTAATTTTGCCACTTATCAAAAGGTTATCTGTTCCATTAATAACTTTGACTGGTGATAAAAAATCCACCTTAGCCAAAACTGCTACTGTCAATATTGATGTCAGTGTAGATAAAGAGGCTTGCCCATTAGGATTAGCCCCTACTTCCAGCACTACTGCCGCATTGGTCATGGGAGATGCTCTGGCAATTGCTTTACTAGAATCTAAAGGTTTTCAAGCCGAAGATTTTGCTCGTTCACATCCGGGAGGTAAATTGGGTAGAAGGTTATTATTACTAACTGATGATATAATGCACACTGGTAAAGCCATACCAACTGTCCCAACGACTGCAACTTTGCGAGATGCTTTAGAAGAAATAACTCGTAAAGGTATGGGTATGACAGCTATTACTGAACCAGATTTAAAAGTGGTTGGAGTTTTTACTGACGGCGATTTGCGGCGAGCTTTGGATAAACAGATTGATATTCACACTACTAAAGTTACCCAAGTAATGACAGTAGCTGGAAAAACTATAGATACCAATTGTTTAGCTGTTGATGCTTTGACCATAATGCAAACTCATAAAATCACCGCTTTATTGGTGGTTGATGAACAGCAAAAATTGACAGGTATATTACATATGCACGACTTATTGCGAGCTAAGGTTGTTTAGTTCTTCATATGCCACATTTCCAACTTGAATGAAATCAATCCCCGCATCTCTAGCAGCAAGATAATCGCTAGTTGAATTACCCACATAAACTACAGACTGTTCCCCCATTCGATACAAACATTCTAAAATTGGTTCAGGACTTGGTTTTTCAGCAATGAATTTACCATTTGTATTTTTACTACCTAAGCTAATCACTAAGTTTTTCGGGATAAAATCCTCCACCAAATTATTGACTTGTTGTAAGGTATACATAGCTTCTACAGTTGGACGACTAGTCACAATCCCAATTTTTACTCCATATTTTTTTAAAGTTGGAAACAATTGGTCAGAATACATTTTAGTTTCACTGGTATCAATTAGCCCTTGACCATTAAAATGAGGTTTACCAAGATATATATTCTGAAAGAAGTCTTTTATTTCAATAAATTCAGGTTGCTGAGTATCAATTGTAGTTATCTGTCTAGCTTGTAAAACAGCTTGCCATTGTTGTTTAGGAAAATCCTTTACTAATTGAATTAATAACCAAGTAACATTCCAATCATTGTTAACTCCATAAGCAATACCATTTGAACGGATCATAGCAATTTGTTGTTCAGTAACTTCAAACCCAGTATAGTTTTTAACAGTTTTTTTAATAGCAACATCATATGATTTGGAGGTATCGATCAAAGTGTCGTCAACATCAAAAATAATGCCAGTATAGATTTTATTTTGAAGTTTAACAGGCATTTACAAGCTACCCTTAGTTGACGGAATAATATTTAACATGCGTGGTTCTGGAGTTATTGCCATGCGTAATGCCCGACCAAAAGCTTTAAAAATACTTTCCGCAATATGGTGAGAATTTTGGCCACGCAAATTATCAATATGTAAAGTCAATAAAGCATGGTTAACAAAGCCCTGAAAAAATTCATTAAACAAATTAGTTTCAAACTCACCTATTTTAGCTCTTGGAAAGTTAGCGTGAAATTCAAGACCGGGGCGACCAGAAAAATCTAATACCACTCTTGATAAAGCTTCATCCAATGGTACATATGAGTGGCCATAGCGACAGATACCTTTTTTATCTCCCAAAGCTTTGTGGAAAGCTTGACCCAAAGTGATACCAATGTCTTCTACCGTATGATGAGCATCAATGTGCAAATCACCTTTAGCATTGATTTTTAAGTCTATTATTCCATGTCGTGCCACTTGTTCCAACATATGTTCTAAAAATGGTATGCCAGTGTCAAAATGAGATTCACCATTACCGTCAAGATTGATTTCAATGGTAATTTTAGTTTCTAAGGTATTGCGTTGAATTTTAGCTGAACGATTTGACATAATGGTTAGTTGGTGTTTTTAGGTTTTTTATATTTAATACACATAGATGTTTATAATAATTGGATAATAGTTTGAAAAAGAGGGTAAAATTCTGCTAAAATATATTAGTAATATCAAATCAAAATCAGAAAATCACTATGAATGAGATTAACATACTAAAAAAGCTGAAACAACGTTTTTTCTAACATTTTTTTAGCTCTCTAAGTAACATCAGTTATGATGTTTGAATTTATATTCAATATAATATAATATGTCGTCAATAGCTCAATGCGAATTAAGGGTTAAAATTTGTGAGTCTTCTAAAAACAATAAGTTAAAAAATTGATTTTTTAAAATAGAAAAAATACATTATTTTAATAATTTGATTTTTAAGATAATTTTTCAACCCTTAAT
>JAUCGN010000151.1 GCA_030378125.1 Thiotrichales bacterium HSG1
TTCCTACGTTATTAACGGGATATATTATCCCATTGTTATTTCGGTTGTTTGTTAGGAAATAAAGATTATAGTTCCGTTACTCCTTTGGTTCGACTTTTAACACCAGCCCCTCTATACCCACTACCTTTACTAACTGACCGATTTCAATTGGCACTGAAGCTGTAGCTTTCCATGCTTCGCTGTGAACGAATACTCGCAAATTATTATTATCATTGGTTAAACATTTTCCTTCTTCACCAATCATTTCTTCATGTCCGCCCAAAGCTTGTTTAGTGCGTATTTTAATAAATACCTTTACTGCCCACAAAAAGAATGCAACAGTAACTACACTAAATCCCCCAATGAGAGGTTTAGAAACGGTATAATCCTGTACTTCGGTGTCTATTAAGATTACAGAACCAATGATAAACGCAATTAAACCACCAACTCCCAAAGCACCAAAACTAGGTACGAATGCCTCTCCTATTAAAAAAGCAATTCCTAATAAAATTAATGCAATACCAGAGATATTTACCGGCATAATTTGAAAAGCAAATAGTGCCAATAATATAGCAATTCCACCCACCACTCCGGGTAAAATACTGCCAGGACTATATAATTCAAAGAATATTCCATATATTCCAAGCAATAACAAAACATAAGCAACATTAGGATTAGAAATTATGGTTAATAACTTATTTCGCCAATCAGGTTCTATGGTTATAACTTTAATTCCATCTGTAAGAATGTTATGTTTTTGACCTAACAATGTAATCTGTTTGGAATTTATTTTATTTAATAATTGTTCATAATTAACTGCGGTTAAGTCAATAACATTTTTTTTAAGGGCATCATTAGCTGACAAACTGACTGAATCAACATCCCAATTAGGATTTCTTCCATGCATTTGAGCTAAAGAAAGCAAATAATCTTCAGCATTATTGACCGTTTTATTAGTAACAATATCTGGATTTTTTTCAGAATTAGATATAGGAGTTGTCTGCACTGAAGTAACCATACCCAAGTTAGCCCCCGGAGCCATTGCTGCAACATGACTCGCATATAAAATATATGTACCCGAACCAGCCATTTTAGCTCCGGGTGGGCTTACATAAGTAACAACTGGAACCGAAGAAGCAATAATACTCTGCACTATATCTCGTATTGAAACATCTAAGCCACCAGGAGTATCCAGTTGCAAAATCACCAAACGAACTCCAAAATTTTGTGCATCAGCTAAACTACGTTTTACATAATCGGCTGTAGCCGGTCCAATAGCACCATTTACTTCTAATATCCAAGCAACATTTTTGGCATTAATTTGAACTGATGCAAATATTATAATTAATAGGATTATTTTTTTCATAGCCTCTTCCTGTGGTGTTATTAAGTTACAATTTTAGAATTAATTTTCACTCAAAACAAAGTTGAAATATATTGACCAACTTCAACTATAACATCAAATTTAGTAAATGATTCGCCATAAGTAAAATCATAAAACAGCATCTAAATATACATAGTTTTTTGTGAGCGTATTATTTCTTTATGAAACATTACTATGATTGGCATTACAATTCCATATTTCAATTGTTATGGAGGTTGTGATGAATTAATATTTTTTTACATTTGTTAATGCGTAAGTCCTATGTTAGTATAATATTTTGATACCCCAATCGTTATTTGTGTTAAAGATATTATATTTTTATTTACTGGGTGGAAGATGAATGAGACGTGCAATAATATTTTTTGCGGCTGTTTTAATATTAGCTGTAGTAAATTTTGAAATTTATAAAAAAGAACAATTATTAACTGAAGGTTCTACTATTTTACTGGAACTAACTCCTGTCGATCCGCGTTCCTTAATGCAGGGTGATTATATGATCTTACGATATAAAATAGCTAGTTTGGTGGAAGCAGCTGGGGTCGGAAGAAATGGTTTTTTGGTTTTAATTGTGGATGAAAATCAAGTGGCTAATTTTGTTAGAATTTATCAAGGTAAAGAACTACAGCCAAACGAATTTTTGTTGCAATTTCGTAAACGTAGTCGTGGTATCAATTTAGGTTCTGAATCATTCTTTTTTCAGGAAGGCCAGGCCCATTTATATAGCCAAGCTAGTTATGGAGAAATAAAAGTCGCTGAAAATGGTGAAAGCGTATTAATAGGTTTGCGAGATAAAGATTTTAACCAACTACCACATGATGAAAAATAAATAGATTTCAATACTCTGGAAAGTTTAGTTTAAAACCAAAAAATTGCTTTAACCAACCATCTCCACCGCCGCATCAATATCTACCGTTACCAATCGTGAAACACCAGCTTCTTGCATAGTAACGCCTATCAACTGATCGGCAATTTCCATAGTTATCTTATTGTGAGAGATAAAAATAAACTGCACGTTTTCCGACATCGCTTTTACTAAGGCACAAAACCGTCCCACATTAGTATCATCCAACGGTGCATCCACTTCATCTAACATACAAAAAGGGGCCGGATTTAACTTAAAAATAGCAAATACCAATGCTATCGCTGTCAAAGCTTTTTCACCACCAGATAGTAAATGTATGTGAGTATTGCGTTTGCCGGGTGGACGAGCCATAATGGTAACACCAGCTTTCAAAATATCATCTCCAATTACTTGCAAACTAGCCTCACCACCACCGAATAAACGAGGAAACATATCCTGTAAAAAAGTATTCACTTTGTCAATCGTCTCTTTGAACCGAGCTTTAGTTTCCCGATCAATAGTTTTAATTGCATTTTCCAACGCTTGCATGGCTTTATTCAAATCGTCAGTCTGTTCATCGAGTTCTTTTTTACGTTCAGCTTGTTCCTCAAATTCATCCAAAGCCGCTAAGTTAACCGAACCCAACTTTTCTATTTTTCGTTCAGCAGCTTCAATTTGAGCTTGCCAACTCTCCTCATCAGCATATTCTGGTAAATCAGCCAATAAAGCCACTGTTCCAAAACCAGTTTCTGCCAACTGTTCCTCTAACCCTTGTCGTCGCACCTCATTAGCTTGAGATTCCATTTTAGCTTGCTCAACATCACTGCGTAATTCTGCACAACGAGCCTCCAACCGATGACGTTCACCATCATAATCATTTAATGCTGCCTCCAAATGGTTATAAGTCTGTTTAGCCTGAGTTAAAAACTCTTCCGCTTCAGTTTTTTTATGTTGAAATTCATCAAGTTTTTCTTCCATATTAGTCAATGGTGCAGATTGTTTTTCTAAATTTTGCTGTAACTCATAATTCTGTTCAGATGATTGTTCTAATTGATTTTTTAACCGTTCAATACCCTGTTGTAACCGAGCTTGATCTGTTCGTAAGGCTTCTAATCTCACCTCAATTTTATGCCGTTCATCCTTAATTGCCTGCCAAGTATGACTTGTTTGAGCCACAGTTTCTTGAGATAAATCACGTTGTTGAGTTAAATCATCTCTTTCATCAGCCAAAACAGCCATCTCTTCTAAAGCTGTGTGTAGTTTATCGCGAGTAGTGGTTAAATCAGTTTCATCTTTTTTTACCTGTTGATTTAATTCATATTGCTCTTTATTTAACCGATGTAATTGGGTTTTAGTATGTTCCAGTTGAGCCTGTTTACCACTGTGTTGTGATTGTAAATCTGCTTCCTGTTGACGAATTTTATTGACTAACTGTTGAGCTTGTTCACGATTATTTTCTTGGGAATACAATGCAGTACGATTATGCTCCAATTCTGTTGCCAACAACTGTACTGATTCGTTTAAGCTATCTAGTTTGACGGTTATAGTTTCAATTTCCTGTTTTCTAGCTAAAACTCCTGCATTTTCATCAACTTCCTGCTGACTAAGCAACCATTGAGGACCAAACCATAGCCCAGTTGGGGTAATAACTGACTCATATTCTTGTAATTGTTTGCGAATTTCAGTGGCAGATTTTATATCATTTGTAACTTGAACTCCGGCCAGTAAACTGGATAATGGCCAAGGAGCTTGCACTTTGTCTAGCAACGCATCGCTTGAATCAGGTCTGGAATTTTGCTCAGTGGACATTTCAAAAATAGCTATTTTACCAGCTGGTGGCTCCGTCAATGCCTCCTGCAAGATAGTCATATCATCTACACAGAGAGCTTGCAAACGATTTCCTAATACTGTTTCTACCGCAGTCTCCCAACCGGTTGCTACCTTAATAGACTGAGCTAATCTGGGGCTAGTGTGCAAATTATTTTTTTCTAACCAGTTGTTTAAAGAAGTATTATCAGTTCCTAACGCAGATTCTTGCAAAGTTTCCAATGCTGCTAAACGACCATTTAATTTATGCACCTCAGCTTGCTGTTCTTGTAATTGTGTTGTTTGTCGCTCTGTTACAACACGCAATTGAGATACTTCATCATGGTGATCAGTAAGAGTTGTTTCAGCTTGTTGCAAATCTGTTTTAATAGCAGCTATTTTACTTTCCAAATTAACCACAACTTGTTCTAATTCAACAATATCTAAGCTACTATTTTCCTGTTCCAACCGTGATAAATGTTGCTTATTCTGCTCCAAACGTTGTTCCAAATTTTCCACTCTGGCACGTTCAATTTGAGCTCTTTGAGTTGGTTCTGCG
>JAUCGN010000152.1 GCA_030378125.1 Thiotrichales bacterium HSG1
TATCCATTCATCAATTTGTACCGAATCAGGAACAACTAATGATTTAAAAGTAACACCAGCACTACTGGCTAGTTGTCTCACTAAAGATTGGATTTTAGTTCTTATCAATTCGTAATTGGTGCCGGGTAAAGTACCTGATTTAACTTTATCAAGTTTTTGTTTTGCATATTTATTTTCTTTTTCCCAATATTCGGCACGTTCAGCAAGTTTTTCATAAAGCTCAATATTTTGGTGTAAACTTGCAATAGAATCGCGGTAATCATGATAAAAATTAATGGCAACAGGTGCTAATTTAAATGGCAACATGTAACCAATAAACATAATTACTGCAAATTTTAAAAGACGTTTTTCGTTAGTAGTCACTGGATTTAGTTAGGAGGAAGATTGATTATTGTTTTCACGGGAATGAGTACCCAACATATTTGTCGGGGATATTTCCGTGATGTGTCGTATTATTTAATTATGGTAATGGTATTGGCTTTTCTTGTCCATTAACAAATAACTTGCCATTTTCAAATTTGGCAATTAACTGATAATTATCGTCAATTTCAACCAATATTTTTTTCTCCAAATAACTTTTAATCTGCTCATCAGCAGCTACTTGAGCATTATTAGCAACTTCTTGATTAAATTGGTTGAACATAACCTGTTTAAGTAATTTTTTACTAATTTTTACCGTAGCATCAATGTGTAAAGCACCAATTAAAGTTGGTATGGACAAACTATTAGCTTTTTTGCCGTCTAAATTGACGATGAAGTTACCTTGTAATTTACCCTTTGAAGTTTGTAATAATAGTTGATGCAATTCTATTTTGGGAGATTTTGCCAATAATTTAGGAGCAACCTTCATTAACTCACCAAGCATAATAATTGCTGCCATTGGATTATTATGTAATCTTTGATATTTAGTTTGTAAAGCTAATAAAGATGCAATATCTAAATTACCCACACTTATATCTACCGCATGGACTATGTCTTCCAAACCAGTTGCCATGCTAGTTGATAAATTGATTTTATCAGTCGTAGTTTTTAAATTGAAGCCAATTATTTCACCTTGTTCTTGAACGTTAGTAGTTAAACGTAAATTTTTTAGAGCATCTTCAACACCATCTTTAGTAAAATTGATATGTTTAAGTTGTACATCTAAATTACCAACTTTTAATCCACTAGCAAGATTTTTAGCATCAAAGTTAGTTGTAAAAGACTGTAAAGTTAACTTACTTTTATCCTTTTTATCAGTAGCTTCAAGGGAAGGAATATCAACGTTCAACTCAATGGGTTTAAACGTACTATCAAACGCACTATAAACATTAATTTTATCCACTGATACTGATGGTGCATTTGTACTATTGATAGTGATTCCATCCAAATGAGTATCAGCTTTTAAGTTGATAAAATCACCAGTAAAAGTCAAATGGGAATTTAAACTTTTCCAGTTAAGAGATGCAGCAGTGAGAGGAATTTTATGAGTTGGCACTGTTATGTCACTGATGCCGTTGTTATCTTTATCAACTTTAGTAGTTATGGATACAGTTGGCAATTTATTAGGAAGTGTTAACTTAGTATCAATTTGTACTGGCACAGTTTTTAGGTGGCTAGACAGGCTACTACGGATAAGCTGCAACAGTGATAACGGATCACTTTTTAACTTTTTTACTGGTACTGACAAGGTTTCCTTAGGTAAAAAATCTCCACCATTAACACTGTGTTGTATGTCAATGTTAACTGCTTCTTTGGGTCCAAGTTGAGGCGCAGCAATTGTCATCACAGGTAAAATTGCAACAAACAACAAGGTTAATGTCTTGTTCATGTTAAATATTTTCCTTATTTATTCCTAAAATACATTGGGTGATCACCGGTTTTCTCAATACCAGAATTTTCAATAGGAATCATAGTAATTGATAACTTTGGTGGAATAGCGATAAAAGTAATGGTTACTTCTTCCACTATGTGATCAGGAAGATACATAGTTTCAGGTGCATTAAATATAGCTTTTAACAAAAAAGTTGGGATCATTTCATCTTTGTACTTATCTAATAAGACAGTTTCTTGTTCCTTAGTCAATCTGTTTTTGCGTATAAAGTAAAAATCTGGTCCGGGTAATAGACCAATATTAGCAGTTAATCCTGCATAATTAAAACCAGCTTCTTTCATAATTTCTTTGTAACGTTGAAGCTTTTCAGAACTAATTTTTAACTTATCGGATACCAATTCTTTAGTACCTTCAGTAAGTTTTCTGGTCTCTTCAATTACTTTGGAAGATAATTCATCTGTTTTTTCTACTGTTTTATCAGTTATCTCTTTCGCCTTATCCAATACTGAATCCCACAAGCTTTCGGTAGTTTCACTAGCCTCCGCTTCTGTAGAGATTACCGAATCATCTGAATCATCATCCCACCACCATCCCATAGATTGCGTAGAAAAAATGGTTAAAAATAAGATGGTAAACATACTAATAATACGTATTTTCATTACAAAACCTCATACATTAAAAATTGGTGTGTTTCAACATTCTACTCACCATGTTAATTAACTGCAAGAATTATACTACATTTGTTTTTACAATATGAAAAAATTAGCAATTCCAAACAAATCTATCTTAAAAATAACCTTCCAGATTTCAAATACTCAGGAAGGATAACTAATAGTAATTTTAGAACTATCAATTAGACTACTTCTGGGCCATCATAGTTAGCATTTGGATCATCTGGGTTAGCTTGTATCTGTTCGCGGCGACGTTGAACTCGTTTTTGTACAGCATCATCTTTGATAGCGATGGTCATTTCTCCAAATAACACTTGTTTTAACAACTTGGAACCAAATTTTAATAGAGCAATATCATCAGTATTTAATTGTTCAATTTCTGCGGTAGTTAAATCATATACTTCGGAAAAATTTTCACTTTGAGTAAAAACTCTAAAGCTATCAAAATTATAACTACATAAAAAGAAAAATTTCAAACTACGTTCACTTGGTTTGCCAATGGTTGGTCCGGCAGAACGTTTTTTCAGGATAAGCTGTCGCCATTCTCTATTTATGTCATCATATTGATCAACACCTTGTTCTTCACGATAATTTAAAACAGAAATTTTTCGTTCTTCATCATGTCCTAAACAATGTTCTTCCTTAACTAAGAAATAAGCATTTTCATCAGTAGAAGATTTTTCCTTACGCATGGACATTAGACCAAGTGCATAATATCTACACACTGTGGGACGAGCTTCATAAACACTACAACCATCTTGTTGTAAAAATGGGCAAGCTGGATTTTCAACAGTGGTTTTAATTTTCACTCCCGGCAAGCCATCCTTATCCATCTCAAATGGGATGGTGTATTGTGACAAAAATTCATTGGAAGTTAAGTTCAGATGCTTTTGTAGACATAAAATGTCGTAAGGAGTGAGACTTATATCAATTTTCTTACAGCATTCATTAAAACAAGCAATATCTTTATGACAACGAAATTGAATTTTATCATCTAATTCTAATCTAACTGGTTGTAAGGGACTATTATGAGGCAGGTTTTCAAAAGGAGAATCGATCATAAATTTGAATTGAACTAAATTAAAGTAATTATTTTCAACGAAAGTGATTTTATCATGTTAACATATTCAGACTTAGCGAGTCTTAAAGAACTTTTGTGAAAGGCTACAGCAACTTCGCATGATATAACAAAATTGTGAAAAAAACAAGCTAAGGAAATTGATGTTATACTTACAGACAGACTTATTATCCATGTATATTGTTGTATCACATCATCAATCAACAATCTTGTGAATAGTTGCAATTTTTGAAAACATTTAACTAGAAATCTCAAAATACTGTAACATGAATGTTCTTCAGACCCCAAGTGGTTTTCATATAATTGCAGATACTTTTTAGAATTTTGACAAGGTAGCGGTTGGTGAATTATAATGACCTTATTTTTCTATAGATTGATTGATTTTAAGTTATTTATTCATAAGTTTTTTTATAAAAATGCCATGTAAAAAAATAATCAAACTTTTGCAGTTTGAACCACATTAAATTATAAAGGAATTAAGAGGTTTTGTTAAAACATGAGTTCAGAAAACGTTGTGAATGCTAATTCGGGTAAGGTAGTACAAATAATTGGTGCAGTGGTCGATGTTGAGTTTCCTCGCGGTAAAATGCCCAAGGTTTATGATGCCTTAGTGGTGAAAAAAAGTGATTTGACTTTGGAAGTGCAACAACAATTAGGTGATGGAGTTGTTCGCACTATTGCAATGGGTAGTACTGATGGTATGGCTCGTGACCTAGAAGTACAAAATACTGAAGCTCCAATTGCTATGCCAGTGGGCCAAAAAACTTTGGGTCGCATTATGGATGTTTTGGGCAAACCAGTTGACGAAAAAGGCCCAATTAATCCTGAAGTAACATGGTCAATTCATCGTAAAGCACCATCTTTTGAAGAATTATCTACCAGTAATGAATTATTGGAAACCGGAATTAAGGTGATTGACTTGATCTGCCCATGTGCTAAAGGTGGTAAAGTCGGATTGTTTGGTGGTGCTGGAGTTGGTAAGAC
>JAUCGN010000153.1 GCA_030378125.1 Thiotrichales bacterium HSG1
CTTGAACTTTTTTAAACTAATTTTATATAGATGTCGGGTTACGTTATTTCACTTTGCTCAATAATCTAACCCGACCTACCGAAAGTTAAATTTATTTCCGTGTCAAGTATAGTTGTTTCGGGAATGGAGCGAAGCATATTTCCCGAAACTCTTATATTACTTGGATTTTGGGAAATTGTACCTCATTCTCGAAACAACAAATTTTGAGATTGGCGAAGGTATTGACCAATTTTAAAAGATGATTTTAGGGTGGATAAGCAAAGTATCATCCACCTATTATGACAATGATATGGTGTATAATGTTACTATACATCCTTTTTAATATCAAGAACTTAACCTTAATAGGTATTATTAAACTATGGATACTAAAATAAATTTCGATATTTTTTTTAAACAGTTTGCCGCAAGTTTACCTAAAGGAGTATTGAGCCTACACCATGATTTGGAAAAAAATTTGAGAGTTGCCTTAGATGCAGCATTGCAAAAAATGAATGTGGTGACTAGAGAAGAATTTGAAGTTCAAGTGGCGATGTTAGAACGTACCAGACAGCGTTTAGAAGTTTTAGAAACTGAAATTGCTAATTTGAAAGCAAAATAATGTCATCTTTAGCCATAGTTCATAGTCGAGCTCAAGTAGGCATTCAAGCATTACCAGTAACAATTGAAGTTCATCTGACCAATGGTCTACCACGCTTATCTATTGTTGGCTTACCAGAAGCGGCAGTTAAAGAAAGCCAAGATCGAGTTAGAAGTGCTTTGCTCAATAGCCAATTTGAATTTCCATTGCAACGCATCACTATAAATTTAGCACCAGCCGATTTACCCAAAGAAGGGGGACGGTTTGATTTAGCTATTGCCATAGGTATTTTAGCGGCATCTCGTCAAATCGTAGCTGATGAATTATCTCAATATGAATTTATTGGAGAATTAGCTTTAAATGGTGAGTTACGACCAGTGCGTGGAGTATTGCCAATGGCTATGGAGGCTCGTAATGTAAACCGTCAAGTGGTGGTGCCAAGTGATAATGCTTCTGAAGCTAGTATGGTTAATGGTGTTTCTGTGTTGCCAATTAAACATTTGCTAGACATTTGTGGACATTTGCATGGTTCTGGTCTAATTACCCCGTTTGTTGTTAAGGAAGAAGTTAAACCGGATTTAGCCAATACCATTCATATAGCCGATTTAAGTGATGTACGCGGTCAACACCATGCGAAACGAGCTCTGGAAGTAACTGCGGCGGGTGGACATAATTTATTGATGTTGGGGCCGCCGGGTACTGGTAAGACTATGTTGGCTAGTCGTATGGCTGGAATTTTACCACCTATGATAGAGAGTGAAGCTCTGGCGACTGCAACTATTGCTTCCATCGCTATCGGAGGTTTTGACGTTGAAACTTGGGGGATAAGACCGTTTCGTTCTCCACATCATACTGCTTCTGGAGTAGCATTAGTTGGTGGTGGTAGCCATCCACGTCCCGGCGAGATTTCTTTAGCTCATAATGGCATCTTATTTTTAGATGAATTACCAGAATTTGATAAACGAGTTTTAGAAGTTTTGCGAGAGCCATTGGAATCTGGTCATATAGTTATCTCTCGTGCCGCTCAACAAGCTGAATTTCCAGCTAATTTTCAACTGGTTGCAGCTATGAATCCCTGTCCATGTGGTTATTTGGGCGATCCAAGTAATCGATGTAGTTGTTCTCCACAACAAGTTAGCCGTTATCGAGCTAAAATTTCGGGTCCTTTGTTAGATCGAATTGATATTCACATTGAAGTGCCTAATTTACCCAGAACTGAATTGCGTAATGATCAAGAGCGGGAAAGTAGTGCTAAAGTACGCAAACGGGTTATTAAAGCTAGGGAATTACAGTTACAACGGGCTGATAAACCAAATAATTTATTAGGAAATAGGGAGATTGAAAAATATTGTCATTTGACTGATGCTGATGAACATTTGCTTGATACTGCTATTGAACAGTTGGGTTTATCTGCTAGAGCTTGGTATAGAATTTTAAAAGTTGCTAGAACCATTGCTGATTTAGCTGGTAGTGAAACTATACAAACTTCACATTTAACCGAGTCTATTACTTACAGAAGGTTGGAAAGAAAAAACATTTAGATATTTTTTATATGTAAGTTACTGAAATTACGCAGAATAAGAATAGTAATAAACCCAAAACTAGACAGCTTTCAAAATTTGTAATTCATAAAAAGCTGTTTTAATATACTGCACACGGGCATAACTTGAACTTTTTTAAACTAATTTTATATAGATGTCGGGTTACGTTATTTCACTTTGCTCAATAATCTAACCCGACCTACCGAAAGTTAAATTTATTACCGTGTCAAGTATAGCTTTAAGATACAATTTAGAACATAAGGAAAAGTAATTAAGATGATTAGATATTTTTAAATATTTCATTTTGAAAACAGCTATAATGGATGAGAAAATATGGTTAGATTGTGAAACTATGTGTCGGGCAGGAGATAGCTAAAGCTGCATTATATTTAAGTGATTTATGAAAGACTTCCACTTTCCAGCGTTTTTTATAGATTGTAGTGATGTCTTTCCAATTTAAGTTTGCACACAAGTATTTACCATATCTCGCATTAACTTATTTTTTGTAACCTTACTACGTCGCTTTTCTTTACCTGTTTTTGGGTCTGTGAACTTTTATTTTTCTGAAAATCTATATATTATCGAATTTATTGAAAATACCGGGTTTCATGTTGTTGCATCTATTCTATCTGACTAGCCATTTTAATCTGAATTTAGTATTCTCACATATTATCCAAATTTTTGTACTTAAATATAGGGAAATGTAATGTCGAAACTTGAGTCTATTTCAAGACGTAATCTTTTAATTGGAGCTACTGCTTTGGCCGCAGGAAGTAGTGTTATGGCTGATACTACTCATAATCATGATATGGGAAGTACTGGTTTGATAGATACAACTTTTGATTGTTTGAAGAAAGGTCAAGCATGTGTTGATCATTGTATTGAAGCATTTAAAAACGGTGATACCTCATTGGCTGCATGTGCTGATATGTCACAAGAAATGTTAGCTATATGTTCTGCAACTTCCAAATTTGCTTCTTTTAAATCTAAGCATCTTAAAGCTTTGGCTGCTGTTTGTGCTGAAGTTTGTAAAGACTGTGAGAAAGAATGTCGCAAACATGAAGATAAACATACTTCTTGTAAAGAATGTGCTGATGCTTGTGCTGCATGCATTAAGGAATGTCAGAAAGTCATTTAAACATATTTTACAGTTGTTTGAGACCAATACTTCGGACAGTTTTTATAACATATTGTTATTAAAGTAATTTTTTATTTCAAAGAAAAATAATAAAACATTTAAATTTCAATAATTTATAATTTTAACTAAGCTTAGTTTTCAAAAACTGTCCGAACTATTGTTATGAATAAACTTTGTTAATTAACTATAGAGGTTTTAAAGTGGCAAGTGTTATTGTTGATATAGCTCCACCTAAAAGTAAAAGTAAGTTTGCTTTTTTACATTTAGGATTTAGACCATTTTTTATCGGAGCTAGTGTTTTTGCTATTGTGGCAATGTTGCTATGGATGGGAATATATAATTTAGGATGGGATATTCAAACATATTCTCCAATGACTTGGCACGCTCATGAAATGATTTTTGGATATAGTATGGCTGTTATCGCCGGTTTTTTATTGACAGCAATAAAGAATTGGACTGGTAAACAAACTTTGTCTGGTTATCCATTATTACTACTATTTTTATTATGGACAGCGACTCGTATTTTACCTTTTCTTGGTGTTCCACTAATTTTAATAGCTATAAGTGATAATTTATTTTTATTTCTATTAGCAATCTCTATATTTTGGCCTTTTTTTAAAACACAAAGTTGGAAAAATATGATTTTTGTTATAGTCATATTATTGTTTCTAATCAGTAATGTTGTTTTTTATCTTGGTGTGTTTGACATAATTACTAATGGAGTTTTTTATGGTTTATATGCCGGTTTGTACTTGATTTTAGCATTAATTTTAATCATGGGTAGGCGGGTCATACCATTTTTTATAGAAAAAGGTGTAGATAGTCCAGTAACATTAAAAAACTGGGATTGGGTGGATAAAAGCAACTTTGGAGTGTTTAGTTTATTCGCAATAGCCGATCTGGTGACTCCTAATTCTTATTTGAGTATTGGATTAGCTGGTTTATCGGCAATAATCAATAGTGTGAGATTGTTTGGTTGGTATACAAAAGATATTTGGAAAAAATCTTTGTTATGGATTTTGTATGTTGCTTACATGTTCATTATATTTGGTTTGTTATTAAAAATATTAGTTTTTATCAACGGAATTTCAGCTTACTTACCTGTCCATGCATTTGCTGTTGGTGGAGTTGGTATGATTACAGTTGGAATGATGGCAAGGGTTTCTTTAGGACATACTGGTAGGAACGTTTTTGCTCCTCCAAAACAGTTATGGTGGATTTTTATTTTGCTTGGTTTTGGTGCAGTAATAAGAGTTTTTTTACCATTGTTAGATAATACCC